>JBNIDO010000016.1:0-42313 GCA_050108095.1 Bathyarchaeia archaeon | reverse complement strand
CGCGGACGGGGCTGTTGACTCCGCCGGGCAAAACTTTTTTGGCTCTCTCAAAGAGCACTTTTGATTTGGGTTCAGTCAAGTTAAGTCAACCAGGATTTTGCGTCTTTAGCGTGGTAAGTGATGATTAGGTCGGCGCCTGCGCGTTTGATGGCGACGAGGATTTCGCGGACTATGGTTTTTTCGTCTATCCACCCGTTGGCTGCAGCTGCTTTGACCATGCTGTATTCGCCGCTGACGTTGTATGCGACGATGGGCACGTTAAAGTTGGCTTTTGCTAAGGCGATGATGTCGAGGTATGCCAATGCAGGTTTAACCATAATCATGTCTGCACCTTCCGCAACGTCAAGCTCCATTTCACGCAACGCCTCCTCTGGGCTGCCCTGGCTCATCTGGTAACAGCGTCGGTTGCCAAATTTCGGCGTGGACTCAGCTGCTTCACGGAAGGGCCCATAGAAGCCCGAAGCGTACTTCGCAGCGTAAGCGATTATTGGAACGTTCTCGTGCCCCGTTTCATCAAGTGCCTCGCGGAGAGCCATAATTTGCCCATCCATCATCGCAGAAGGCGCAACGATGTCGATACCTGCTTCAGCATAGCTTACAGCAATTCTTCCCAGCAACTCCAACGTAGAGTCATTTTGCACTTCACCGTTTTTGACGATGCCGCAGTGACTGTGACTCATGTACTCGCAGAGGCAAACGTCGCCGATGACGACGAGTTCGTCGCCGCAGGCTTTTTTGAGTTCGCGGATGGCTTGCTGCACGATGCCGTTTGGCGAGTAGGCGCTGGTGCCTTCCTCGTCCTTTTTGGCTGGGATGCCGAATAGGAGCACGCTTTTAATGCCCTGTGATAGGGCGGCTTTGCCTTCTTCGGCGACCATGGAGAGGGGCAGTCGGGCGTAGCCGGGCATGGATTCGATTGGAACGGGCTTTTTGATGCCTTCTTCCACAAAGATGGGGTAAATCAGGTGTGCTGGGTTGAGCGTTATCTGGTTTAGCATGTCGCGCAGGGCTTGGGTTCTGCGCAGTCTTCTCATTCGCACAGTTGGAAAACTCATTGTGTAGTTTCTCCTTCGATGAGTTTTGTAGCTAGTTCTTCTGCCTCAGTCAGCTTACCTTCTGAGAGGGCACGCTTGATGTCTACGTTACCTAGTATCTCATATAACAATTTACTTCTCAGTTTAGGGTCAGAAACCTTGGTTTTGAGTGCGGAGCGGGCTTTCTCTTGTAACTCTATTTCAAGCAGGTCCTGTGGCGTAACCAGTTTTTCTATGCGTTCGCGCAGCACATGCGCCATAGCTGGGCTTTTGCCGCCTGTTGATACCGCCACTTTTACGTCGCCCACATGCGCCACTGCAGGTAGTATGAAGTCGCTTAGCGCTGGGTTATCCACCGCATAAACGATACACCCATAGTATTTGGCGGCTTTAACCAGCCCCAAATTGAGGGCGCTGTCGTTGGTGGCGGCTAAGAGCATGTAGGGTTTTGGGCTGAGGCTGTCTACGAAGGCTTGGGGGTCTTTGATGCCAGTTTTGAGCAGGGCAACTTTCTTTTCTTCGCCGAGTTTTTGGATTTCTTCGGAGAATTCTCGGCTTATTACCCAGATTTTGGCGCTTGAATCCAGCAGGCTTTGGAGTTTGTGGTATGCTTCTGCGCCTCCGCCGATAACCATGATGGTTTTGCCTTCAAGTTTAAGGTCGATTAACACTTTTCTCTGTTGCCACCTTTGGAAGCGTTAAGGTTGTAGTTGGTTAAGAGTTTTTTGAATTTAGCAGTTAACGCGTCATAGTCTGTTTTGGCGGGTTTAGGCGGCGCAGCCACCTCTGCAAGTAAATCTAAGTCAAGGCTCTTTTCGACTGTTTCAACCGCTTGTGCGCAAAAGTCTTCATAGCGAATTTCCACCTCAGGAATCATTCCACGACGCTGCAAATCCAAGCGTGGAACCATACCCAGCAGTTGCACACCGACCTTTGCGAAGGCATCCTTCATCATAGCCACGGTTTCTTCAGTCATGTAGCTGACATGTAGTTTGTTTAGTATGACGCCTGTTGTGTTTACGCCTAAGCTTCTAAGTGCAACAATGTTGTTGAGTGTGTCGAGCAAGGCACCTTCTAAGCCTTCTTGGTCGCATGCCACCACCAGAACAGTTGAAGCGCCCAACGCAACGGCTACTTCAACAGTAGACATTGGCCGAGTATACTTGGTGTTTAGTAACCCTGTAAAGGCACTCATGGCGCCTTCGACCAGCAAGAAATTGTAGTCTTTGGCTGCTTTTTCGACGGCTTGCTCGGGTGACATCCAGCCGCTTTGCCCAACTTTGATGGAGGAGTACTCTCTCATGGGTTCCTTAATCAGGTAAAGAGAGGGTACTGCGTCTCTGATGTCTCCGCCTACTTTGATTAATCCAACTTTATACCCGCGTTTCTTTAAGGCTCCCGCGATTCCAGTTACCACAAACGTTTTTCCAGAGCCGCTGGCTAAGGCTGTTACCAGCAGAAGTTTTGGCGCTCTATTCGAGACTGGTGGCTGTGGGTGTATGCCGGTGGAGATGCCTACTTCGCCTTTAATGTTCTCCAGTAGTTTAGCGTTAGCTTCCTTGATTGCTGAAAGGTCGGTTGGGTTTAGGTCAAGCGACTCTATGATGCTCTGCGTGATTGTTGGGTTGTTATCCAGTAAGCCATGGATGAAGACGCCTACTACGTTACCATCTTTATTGGTGACGCCTGAAACCAAATCCTTGCCTTTCACAAAATAGTTAACGTGTTTGGCATGGGTTATGAGAATGGGTTTGGCGTCTCCTCCCAGTTTTATCTCTCCGTAGGTGTGGCAGTGGAACCCTGTAACTTGTTTGCCGACTTCTTTGGTAAGAAAGCTTGTGTCCACAATGTCGGCGGTTACGCGGTCTGTGCAGATAAGCGGTGAAAACTCTGCATCTAATAGGCCGAGGCCTTCTCGGGTGATTGGGATTGTGGAGAGGCGTCCCACGTCGGTTTCTTTGGCTAAAACTTGGAAGCCTGAGCAGATGCCCAAAACGTACTTGCCACTTTCTGCCATTTTTTTGATTTCTTTGGTGAGTTGGGGGTTGATGCTTCCAGATTCTATTAGGCTGCCGCCTGGGATGATGAGCATGTCTAGGGCTTCGGAGGCGGGTTTGCCGTCGACTAAGGCGTCGGCGCAGACTAGGTTTGTTGGGAGGTTTCCGAAGTCTTCAAAGCAGGGAAGTGCACCTGGGAGGTAAACCAAGCCTATTTTGTGACGTAAAACCATCCATAGAGCTCCATTGGCTATTTACGAGTAAACCTTATATTTAAGCCGGTCGGTTTATCCAACCATGCATTCATCGGCAAAGACGGACCATATTCTCAACGTACGCATCACGCACAAGACAGCCCACGTGATGCTGATGGAAGCCGTAGCCTTCAAAGAGAAGGCACAAGCCCTTGCCGAACTACGCGCCATAGAAGGCGTGGAGGAATGCCTGTATTTACAGACTTGTAACCGTATAGAAATCTATCTTGTCGCAGAAGAAGCCCAAAACACTGCTGAGTTGGCCAAGAACTTGTTTGCTCAGAGGGCTGGGGAACAAGCCGAGGAAGCCTCCAAAGCAATAGAAACCGCGTCTGACAACTATGCTGTCAACCACCTCCTCCGAGTTACCTCAGGCATGGAATCCATGGTTGTCGGCGAAGACCAAATCCTCAACCAAGTCTGGGACGCCTACCTTGAAGCTGACAATGCTAAAACTTTAGGTCCAGTTCTTAAACACCTTTTCAATAGAGCCATGACAGTCGGTCGGCGGGTCCGCAACCAAACTGGCATCAATAAGGGTGCGGTTTCGGTCGGGTCCGCCGCCGTAGAATTAGCAGTCACTTTACTTGGGAATTTGGAGGACAAAAAAATCCTCGTGATGGGCGCAGGAGAAATCGGCACCTTAGTCTCTAAAGCCTTAGCCCGCCGATGCCTAAGCCCGATTTTTATAGCAAATCGCACTTATGATCGTGCGGTTAAACTTGCCGAGGACCTCTCGGGTAAAGCGGTAAAGTTTGACAAGTTCGACGAGGTCATGGTTGACGCGGATGTGGTTATCTGCTCGACCTCAGCACCCCACTACCTGCTCACTAAAGAGATCATTTCGCGGTTGATTAAGCAACGCCAAAACTCTGATCCCATGGTAATCATCGACATATCCAACCCCCGCAACGTAGAAAAAACCGTCAACGAAGTCGAAGGCGCCAAACTCTACAACATCGACGACCTCCAAATGATCGCTGAGAAAAACAAGGCACAACGTGAAAAAGCCATCGGAAAAGCCCAAATAATCCTTGATAAAGAGCTCTTTGTCCTCGAAGATGACATGAAAAGCCTCAGCGTGCGCTTGATTGTCTCGGACTTGCTTTCCCAAGCGGAGCAGATACGGCAAAGAGAACTCGCCACGGCAATAGGTATGATGGGCAACTTGGATGATCGGCAAAAACGTGTTTTGAATGATTTAACATCTGTTTTGCTTAAGCAAACCTTTATTCCTATAGTTGAAAATCTTAGGGTAGCCGCCAAAAATGGCGACAAAGATGCCATTGAGGTTGCGGCGAAACTGTTTGATAAAGTGGAGAAAAGCTAATTGTTGAAGTCACTAAGCACTGTTGGTTTAATACTGATTGGACATGGAAGCAAGCTGCCTCATAACCGAGAAAACCTCGAGAAGCTATCAGAGATTCTGCGCGGTCGCCAAGAATTCAAGACTGTGGAAATCGCCTTCATGGTCCGCGACACCCCCACAGTCGAAGAAGCCATCGACACCGTCGCAGCCAAAGGAGTAACAAAAATTGTACTTGTTCCAGCTTTTCTTGCACCAGGCGTCCACACCACACAAGACATCCCTGGGCTTATCGGCGTGAAAGAGAAGCAGCCTGACCTCAAAGCAAGAGGCATCGAACTCGTCTACGGCGAACCCATCGGCAGCGACGAACGCATAGCTGATATCCTTGAAGAGAAAGCCTTCAAAGCCGCCGGCGCAGAAATCAAAAAAGACAGCGAAATCCAAGGCGCCTACTCCGTTGTCGCAGCAGTGAAGATCGTGGATAAATCCATGATGCTTATCCGGGAAGCCATCGGCGAAGACCTCGCCAAACTCCCAAAAGACAAAGTCGCCGTTGTTGAGCGGGTTGTCCACACAACAGCCGACCCCGAATTCGCAAAACTGCTGGTTATAAGCGACGATGCGGTTCAAGCTGGCGTTGACGCCATTAAAGCAGGCGCCAAAGTCATATCAGACGTGAAAATGGTTAAAGCAGGCATCAACGACGCACGCCTCAAGAAATTCGGAACACAAGTGCAAACTTACATGAACGACTACCGCGTCATGGAACTGGCTAAATCCGAAAAACTCACCCGCTCCGCAGCCGCCATGCGTCTCGCCATCGACGACGACTTAGACGGCGCCATCGTCCTCATCGGCAACGCACCAACCGCAGCTTTAGAACTCGCAGACCAAGTCAAAGCCGGCAAAGTCAAACCCGCCCTTATTGTGGCTGTTCCAGTGGGCTTTGTCGGGGCAGCAGAATCCAAAGAGGTTGTAGCTAACCTTCCAGTGCCCTATGTCATTACAAGGGGGCGCAAAGGCGGAAGTACCATAGCAGTCGCGGTTTTCAATGCGTTGCTTACTAAAGCGGAAGGTAAACTTTACGGTTAAAAGTGAACGGTTATGGCTCGGTTTTTGAAGTATGGCATAACGACGGGTGCAACAGCTGCTGCGGCGGCTAAAGCAGCGGTAATCGCAGCGCAGAAGGGGCCAGTGGACCGCGTTGTTATCCCTACTCCAATCGGGTTGCGGTTTGAGTTGCCGGTTAAGAGCAGCAGAAAACTCGGTGCCGGCTCCGCGGAAGCAGTCACTGTCAAGGATGCAGGGCAAGATATCGACGTAACCGACAAGATGGAAATCACTGCCAAAGTCACCCTAACAGGCGATGGTAAAATCACCATTAAAAGTGGCGAAGGCATCGGCGTAGTCACCAAACCCGGCTTGCAAGTGCCTATCGGAGAAGGCGCCATCAACCCGGTGCCCAAGGCGATGATAACTGAGGCCGTTAAAGAAGCCCTCCCCGAAGGCGTGGGCGCAGACATAATCATTGAAGCGCCTGAAGGAGAAAAAATCACCAAAAAAACCACCAACGACAAACTCGGCGTCAAAGGAGGCATCTCAATTCTTGGAACAACAGGTGTAGTGAAGCCCTACTCGGCTGAAGCGTGCAGGCGCTCAATGCTGCCGCAGATTGATGTGGCAATTGCGGGGGGCTACAAACGCATCCTTGTGGTGCCTGGAAACATTGGCGAACGGATTGCTAAAGATAAATTCGGCGTTCCCGAGGATGCGATTGTGCAGACAGGCGATTTCGTTGGCTATATGTTGGATAAAGCCGTCGAGAAAGGCGTTAAAGAGATAATTGTTCTGGGGCACTCGGGCAAACTCGCCAAGTTGGCTGCCAGACTATTTAACACTCACCACAAAGTCGGCGACGCCCGCAACGAAGTCATCGCATCCTACGCTGGAGCAGCAGGAGCAGACACCAAAACCATCAGGGCCCTCCTTGAAGCAAACACCACTGACGAAGCCACCGAAATCCTCCGCCAAGTAAACCTCGCTGAACCCACCTACAACCTCATCGCCGAACGAATTCATAAACAAGTCAGTGATAGAGTGGAAAACAAGATAAAAATAAGCGTTGTAATCGTCGCCATGGACGGCAGAGTCCTTGGAATGGATGCAAACGCGCGGTGTGAGAAGCCTTGGCAAAACTTGAAGTAGTCGGTGTCGGGCCAGGTTCACGGGATTATGTTACATTAGCCGCTAAAAAGGCTGTGGCGTGTGCGGATTTGGTTATTGGGGCGCAAAGATGTGTTGCACTTTTTCTTGGGGAAATCAAAGGCGAAACGGTTGTTTTAACAGCCCAAAACCTCCAAAGCCTGCTAAAAAAGGCGGCTGATTCAGTTAAAGCAGGAAAAAAAGTTGCTTTGCTCTCCACAGGAGACCCCGGCTTCTCCGGTCTACTGCACACGGTTCTGGAAAGCGGGTTATTCCATGAAAAAGACATCGCCGTCATTCCAGGAGTCAGCTCCATTCAAGTCTGTGCAGCCCGTTTAAACATAAGCTGGGACAACACACGCCTATTCACCTTCCACGACGGCGACGTATCCGACGACGCTAAGGGCAAATTGGTCTGCGCCTACCAATGCGGACGCACCATCCTTTTGCTGCCTGCACAGAAGGGGTTTGCACCCAAAGACATCGCATCCCTGCTGCTGGAGACAGGCGCAAACAAAGAAACCCCAGTTTACGTCTGCGAAAACCTCACCTTAGAAAACGAAAAAATCACCCAAACCACCCTCAATGAGGCGGCATCCCAAACTTTTGGGTCCCTCTGTGTCATGGTTATCAAGCAATAGCTTAGTTAACAAAGAAGGAGAAAAACAATGGCGAAAATGTGGGCTTACAAAACCCCTGGCATTCCAGACGACAGTTTCAACCAAAGCGACAAGGTTCCCGGACCAACCAAAGAAGAAATCCGAGCAGTAACAATCTCAAAAGCACGGCTCATGGAGGGGCAAGTGGTTATCGACGTGGGCTGTGGCACAGGCGGCTTAACCGTTGAAGCGGCCTTGCAAGTGGGCGGTAAAGGCAGAGTGTATGCTTTCGATGAAAACGAAGAGGCAGTTGCTTTAACCAAGAGTAACGTGCAAAAGTTCGGTGTGGAAGGCAACGTTTCCCTTTCAAGAGGCAGAGCGCCCGAAGCCATCATAGCCTTGCCTAATGCTGATGCAATCTTTATCGGCGGAGCAGGCGTTGCACTGCGCACAATCATCCAAACGGCACATTACAAACTCAGACCCATGGGCAGAATCGTCATAAACGCCATACTCTTAGAAACAGCGACCACGGCAATCGCCGAGTTAAAAGCACTAGGCTACCAAGACATCGACATAGCACACATTTCAGTATCCAAAGGAAAACAAATTAACAGCGGAACTATGATGTTGGCGAGAAATCCAATAACCATAGTTTCAGCAACAAAATTGTAGGGGAAAACTGGTTTGGTTGGCGTATTTATCGGCATCGGCGTCGGTCCAGGCGACCCAGAACTCCTCACACTCAAAGCCGCAAAAGCCCTCAAAGCAGCAGACGTAATATGCGTACCTAAAAGCCACGCAAGCAAACCCAGCATGGCACTGGGCATGATTAAACCCATTTTGGATGAACGAAATAAACCTGCAGAAATCCTCGAACTTGTTTTCCCCATGAGCCGAGACGAACTCAACTGCCGAAAGCTATGGGCTGAAAACGCAGCCATCGTCGCCAACAAAGCCCGCAAAGGCAGCGTCGTCTTCATCACGCTCGGCGACCCCATGCTCTACAGCACATTCCTCTACCTCTACGAATTTGTGAAAGAAACTTACCCTGAAATTGAACTGGAAATCATCCCGGGTGTAACCTCAGTTACAGCAGTTGCAGCTAGTTCCAAATTGCCTCTGGCTGAGAAAGATGAAGTTGTGACCATTATTCCAACGGATTTAAGCCCAACCCACCTAGAAGATGCCGCCAAACACGCAGAAAACCTTGTGTTCATGAAATGCGCCTTCCACCTCAAAGAATTCATCCCCATTCTGCTCAAATCTGGTTTCACCGAAAACTCCACCGTCGCTTTAGTGAAGCGATGTACCTTGCCCGAAGAAAAGGTGACGGTGGGTAAACTCGGCGATGTCGCAAAGTGGAACGTAAAAGTTGACTACTTCTCAGTAGCTATAGTTAAGAAGAGTCAGGTTCCTATTCACTGGAAAGAAAACGGAAACGGATGTAGAAAGAAATGAAGAAACTTGTGTTTATCGGCGCAGGACCTGGCGACCCAGAGTTAATCACTCTTAAAGGCAAAAAAGTGCTTGAGCAAGCTGACGTCGTCATCTACGCAGGCAGCCTCCTAAACCCAGAATACCTCAAATACTGCAAAAAAGGCGTGGAACTCTATGACAGCGCAAAGATGGGACTGCCTGAAATGCTCAAAGTCATTGTGGCAGGCGTAAAAGCCGACAAACTCGTCGTGCGCCTCCACGACGGCGACCCAAGCTTCTACGGTGCAATCCAAGAAGTCATGACCGCTCTTGACAAAGAAGGCATCGAATACTACCGTATCCCCGGCATCAGTTGCCTGCTCGGCGGCGCAGCAGCATTGAATCGTGAGTTAACGTTGCCGAATGTTTCTCAAACGGTTATCATCACTCGCCCAGAAGGGCGCACACCCGTTCCAGAAGCGGAGAGCATCCGTAAACTTGCCGCTCACCAAGCTACCATGGTAGTTTTCTTAGGCACGCCCCACATCGTTAAAGTTGTTGAGGAACTGCAGAAAGGCGGCTACCCAGAGGATACGCCCTGTCAAGTTGTGTACAAAGCCACTTGGCCTGAGCAGAAAATCGTCAAAGGCACCTTAGCAGACATCGTTGAGAAGGTTAAGGCAGAGGGAATAACGGAGACTGCTTTGATTTTTGTGGGAAAAGTTTTAGACCCTCAAGCTTACGATTTATCTAAGCTCTATGACCCCAAATTCACGACGGGGTTCCGTAAAGGCGAAGAGTAGGATGTATGAACGAGGCATAGTTGTTGTTGCGATTACGCGCCGTGCCGTGGAGACAGCGCTGAAAATCCAGAAGGGCTTAGACGTCGCCGGCTTGACTTCGATAGTTTATGCCCCAAAAAAGTACAGCCAAAACGGCGTTCTCTCGATGGACAAGAAACTCGCCGATTTCATAAAAGACATCTACAACAAAGTGGACGCTATTGTGGCGGTTATGGCTTCGGGCATAATCATCCGTTCTGTTGCGCCGCTCTTGGAGAGCAAACTGACTGACCCCGCAGTGGTCGGGGTGGATGCAGCGGGAAAATTCTCTATAAGCCTGCTTAGCGGCCACTTAGGCGGAGCCAACGACCTCGCCCATATTGTCGCTAAAGGCATAAACGCCATACCCGTTATCACAACAGCCACTGACGTGATGGGCAAACAAAGCGTGGACGGTCTTGCTCAAACCCTGCATCTTTCAATCCAGAACCCTGATAGCCTCGTTGCAGTCAACTCTGCAATCGTCAACGGAGACCGCATTGTGGTTGTACTGGTTGGCGAGCCCAAGATTCCAGCTAATGCCCTAGGCGTCTTTGAAGTGCAAACTGCAAGAGACGGTGTAGAAGCACTCGGCGTAATCAGCGGGTATGACGCTGGCATCATAATCACCCCTGAACCATTGTCCGTCGCTAGCTTTGTGAAGCCGTTCACAATCCTAAAAACTCGGCATGTTGTGGTTGGGTTAGGTGCCCGCAAGGATGCATCGGCTGATAGCATAATAACGGCTGTCGACGATGCTCTCGAAAAAGTTCATGTGCCCCTCTCGCGGGTTTACCGATTCGCAACCGTGGATATTAAGCGGGATTCTCAGCCGATGCTTGAGGCAGTGGCGAAGTTGGGGGCACCGCTGGAGTTTTTAAGTGTCGATGCACTTCGGTTGGTCACTAACGAGGACTTGTCGCCTGATTCGGCGATGGTTCAAGAAAAAATCGGTGTAGGAGGAGTATGCGAACGAGCAGCACTACTGGTAGCGGGGAACAATTCAAAGCTAATTCTAAAGAAGACGAAGCTAAACGGGGTAACAGTGGCGATAGCTCAGGGCGAGTAAGCGTCGTCGGCATCGGACCCGGCAGCCCCGAGCACCTGACGCCTAAAGCAAGAGCAGCCATTGAAGCTGCGGACGTAGTGGTTGGTTACGGCACATACATCAAACTTATCCAAAACATAATTAAGAAAAATGCCGAAGTAGCCTCGGGCACCATGGGTAAAGAGGTTGAACGCGCCCAAATCGCAGTCGATAAAGCCAAAGAAGGCAAAGTCGTGGTGATGGTTTCAAGCGGCGACCCCGGAGTATACGGCATGGCAGGCATAGTATTGGAAGTAGCCGCCAAAGACAAAACCCCCGTGCCCGTCGAAATTATCCCGGGAGTGACCGCGGCAACCGCTGCATCAGCCATTCTCGGCGCACCCCTAATCAGCGACTTTGCCGTTATCAGCCTAAGCGACCTGTTGACGCCCTGGGAGAAAATCGAGCGCCGATTAGAAGCCGCCTCATCCGCTGACATGTCTATTGTGCTCTATAACCCCCAGAGCCAAGGCAGAGTCGAGCCCTTGATTAAAGCCTACGAGATTATGATGAAGCACATTGACCCCCAAACACCTGTGGGCATAGTTCGGCAGGCAGGGCGTGAAGGGCAGAACTACACTATAACTACCCTCAAGGACATGCTAAACTGCGACATCGACATGGTTACAACCATAGTCGTTGGCAACTCTGCTACCAAAGTCATCAATGGAAAGATGGTTACTGCAAGAGGCTACGACCTCCCAGCGTAACCTGCGTAAATTATTTTGTGTGGCCAGCAAGCGCTCTCTGAACGGATAAATTCGGTTTTTCCTTGGTGCCATTGAGCAGTGAAGGCACATCCAGTGGGCTTTTGACGAAAACTGCACCGCCCTCCTTGAGCTGTGACATGAGTTTAGTTGCTTTTCCGCCTGTAAAATCCCGGCTCTCTATAGGCACCTCATCGATGACGTAGGTTGGGATTCCACGTTTGAGTGCTTCTTTGGCTATCTCGAGGTTTCTGAGGTTGCCTGAACCGAAAGGCACCGATGTTAAGACAACCATGCTTGCGTTACCTATCATTTCCAGCGTTTGCATATAGGCTTGTTCGGTTATAGTTGTGAAGGGTGCTTCGGTTACCACTGGAATTTTTAGCATCTCAGACGCTTCGAAGTCGGTGTCAAGTGTGGTTAAAACGCCTGCTGTAACGTTGTATCCCTGGTCAACCAATGCTTTCATAAGCAAAGCTCCGGTTCCTGCACCACAAATGACGTGGATGCCGCATTTCCTCTGAGTTGAGGCTTTCTTGGGTGAGAGAGGAATAACGTTGAGTGTGTTGGTGACAAAGTTTCTGCGGACGATGGCGTCAACCTCAAAGACATTGCTGATGTTTTCGCTTGTTAGTACTTTTTCGATTTCGCCGAGTGCATAGATTTTTCCGTTTTTGAGCATCATGGCTGTGTTGCAGTAACGCGCCGCCATATTGAGGTCGTGAATAACCGCCAAAACCGCCAAACCGTTGTTCACACATAGGCTCTTTACAAGGTCCATGACTTCTAACTGGTTAATGATGTCTAGGTGACTCATGGGTTCGTCGAGTAACAGAATTTTCGGTTCCTGCGCCAAGGCACGGGCGATAATGACGCGTTGGCGTTCTCCGCCGCTTAATTCTTGGATAGGTCTCTGCGCGAAGTTCCAGATGTTGGTTAATTCCATGGCTTTTTTGGCGATTTCAACGTCCTTTGGGGATTCCATTTGAAAGTGTCCCATGTGAGGGTTTCGCCCCATCAAAACGACATCGAGGACAGAGAAGTTGAAGCCGGCAGCGGTGTCTTGGGGAACCACAGCCATGTTTTTTGCCACGTCGAGGGGTTTTAGTTGGTAGATGTCTTCTTTATCGATTAAGATGGATCCGCCGTGGGGTTTGAGGACTCTGCTTATGCTTTTTAGCAGCGTTGTTTTTCCTGACCCGTTGGGTCCAAGAATCCCTATAAAATCCCCTGGCTTAACCGTCAAGTTGATGTCCGAGAGTATCTTTGTGGAGCCGTAACGGCATTCAACACCATTGAGGTTTAATGTAACCATACGTTCACGTCTACATTCGGTAGTTTGTCTTTTTTCTCCTAAGTAAGTATATGAAGAAGGGTCCGCCTGCAAGAGCCGTTATTGCGCCAACGGGCAGTTCGATAGCACCTGTGGCTACTCTTGCGATTGCGTCGCAAATAACTAGGAAAATGGCGCCTATGATGACTGAGGCGGGTATGAGGATTCGGTGGTCAGGGCCGAATATGAGGCGGGTTATGTGGGGAATCATTAAGCCAACAAATCCGATGAGGCCACTTATAGAGACTGCGGCAGCCGTCACCATCGAACCCAACGCCAGCAGGATTTGTTTGGTTCTCTCAGTGTTGACGCCTAAGTGTTGTGCGGTGTCTTCGCCCATGGAGATCATGTTTAGGTCTCTGGCGAAAAAATACGATAGTAAGATGCCTACAAAGATGAAGGGGAAAATCGACCACCAAGCGCTCCATGTAACGTTTGTAATGCCGCCGATGAGCCAGTACACCAGAGCATGCAGTTGAGTGTTGGGGGCAATAACTTGCAGTATCTGGAATAATGCTGAGAGGAAAATGGTTATGGCAATGCCTGAGAGCAGTAGAGTCATTTCTGGGACTCGTGTGCCTATTCTTGAAATGTTATACACCACAAAAATTGTGATCAATGCGGCGATGAAAGCGGTGGTTTGAACAATGGGAAAACCCAGGAAACTCAAGCCTGCACCGAACATTATTCCCAGTCCAGCGCCCAAGGCAGCACCCGAGGAAACTCCTAAAACGAAGGGGTCAGCCATTGGGTTTTTGAAGACCCCCTGATAGAGCACGCCTGCGGTGGCTAGGGCAGCGCCGATAAGTACGCCGGCCAGGATTCTTGGAAGGCGAATGTCTATGATGATTGCTTGGTTGACTGTTGAAATTGAGTCAGGGCTGATTCCTGAGCCTACAAACGGAATATGGTTACCCAATATTGCGATGATTTCGGAAAATGGAATTGGCGCATACCCGATGTTTAGGGAAACAATAACGGTGAAAATCAGTGCGACAACTAGTCCAATTAGGATAAGTTTCCAACGTTTAGACCTTTTTGCATAGGACGCTTGGATGTCACTTGTCAATATTTTTCCACACTAACTTAAGAGGAGGAATTAAAAAGGTTGGGGTAGAGGCTTTCTGCGACTGCTTGGACCTGGTCTGCAATTCTGATTCCTGCTTGATTGAAAACGTCTTCGTCGATTATATATATGCGGTCGTTTTTAACTGCGTTTATTGCGTTCCAGCCTGGTCTAGCTTTAATATCATCAACGCTTCCATGGTAGTCGCCCATGTTTTTGGGGATAAGGATTACATCTGGATTCTCTTTAACAACCACTTCGGAACTGCTGCTTGGGAACTCTGAGGTTTCGTTACCAAATACGTTGACTCCGCCTGCTGTTGTGATTACGTCGTTAATCCATGAGCCTCCTCCAGCCGCCATAACGCCTGAGGAGTCATACCATACTTCATAGTACACATTTGGCTTCTCAGTTATGCCTGCCGTAGCTACCTTATCGGTTATGCTGCTGATCTGGCTTTGTAAGGAATCAACTAGGGTGGCTGCGCCGGTTTCTGCGCCTGTGGCTTTTCCGATTAGATTGATGGTGTCGTAGACGCCTTGTATGCTGGTGGGGCCGACTACTATTACTTTGTAGCCGAGTTCACGCATGTTAGGTATGTATTGGTCGTTGATGTTGGTTGTGAAGATTACGTCGGGGTCTACTGTGGCGATTGCTTCCATGTTTGGTGTTGAGAAGCCGCCGACACAGGTCATGTTTCCTGTTTCGTACCAAGCTGTAAAGTTGTATGGGTAATTGTCATATTCAGTTAATCCGACAACTTTGTCTCCGACGCCTATCTGGTAGAGGATGGGTGTCACGCTGGGTGCCAGTGAAATTATCCTTTGCGGAACCGCTGGTAGGGTGGTTTGGTACCCTTGAGCATCTGTTATAATTATGCCCTCCTCACTCTGCGATGCGGAGGTGTTGGTTGAATAATACACGTAGATAAAGGCTGCCAAAACAATGACAGCGACTGTTGCTATTACTGCAATTTTTTTTAGGTTCAAGTCTGCCCCTCTTGTCCCACTTTTGGGGATGGTTTATCCAGCCCTGCCCTTATTAATTTTTGCTCAACTGGAGACTACTGTTGGTTGAATTAAATGGAGCAAACAACAAAAACTACTGCCTTCTACGGTGGGTTGCAGTCAAAAAAGGAAAAAGGGGTTGGTTTAAGAACCAACGATTGCCGAGATTTTAAGTTGGGACTTCGAACATTGAATCGTCGAGGGTTGGGTTCACCGAGATGTCAGTGATCGTGGTGGCTCCATCGGCTGAGGTCCATGTGCCTGAGGTCCAGTCTGCAAGGTCGTGTATATAGTCTTCAAACAATGGCTGCCATTGTGCCTTGTCTGTCTGGAAATCTTCAGTTGCCCATGTACCTGTCATGTTGCTCGCTGCTGTTTGGTGTGCGCCGTCAATTATGACTTTGAAACCGGCAGTTTCATCAGGGTATTCAATTGCTAGAATTGTCTCATCACCGATGTTCTTTGCTGAGTAAATGTAAGTTCCGGTCGAATCCGTGACCGTAAACTGTAAGCTGGTGGCATCCGCAACGCTTGGGCTTGGTTCTGGCGTAGCAGTCGGATTGGTATCTTCGCCGTTGTTTCCGTTATTGAGCAACAAAACGCCGGCTACGCCGACGACAATCACGACAACTAAAACCGCGACAACTATATAGATTGTTTTTTTATTCATCGAATCACCGATTGCTGGTTCTCTGTCTTTATCATAAATTGAATATAAGCTTTTTCAAAAAATACGGTCTCTAAATCGAAATCATTAAAAATTATCAATTTATTGAAGAGAAAACCCTAAAAAAAGTGTAAAATGTTACCCGAGCCACCACAGAATTAGGGGAAAGACAGGAGAAAAACTACCTCTCAATTGAGATTTTGCTGACTCCCGCCTCTTTCTCCAAAGTAACCACATGATCCGCCTTCGCCGCAAACGCCTCACTATGAGTCACCGCAATAATCTGCTCAATGGCTTTGAATCTGCCAATGGCTTCAGCTAACCTCTCGATGCTGCCGTCTTCACTGCCCAGATTCTCCGTAGGCTCATCCAAAACCAGCATACTCAACCCGTGTCCCGTACGCGACTGCATAATCAACTGCCCCAAGCCCAAGCGGTAAGCAAACGCCAAAAGGGTGCGTTCGCCGCCTGAGAGGTTGCTGACTTCCCGGTCCACCCCCGCCTCGCTCTTCACATACGGCGTGTAGGTTTCGTCGATAACTACGTTTAACATGGGGGTTTCGCCGGCGACTAAGCTGTCGAGGACTTGCTGGACAAAGTTGCGCAGTACCTTGACGAATTCGCTTCTAAGTTTAGGCTGAATGCTGCGGTAGGCGTCTCGGATGGCGCCCAGCAACTCGACGGTGTGGCGAATTTTTTCCATCCGCTCCAGCTTCTCCTGCGCTATGCCGATTCGCTCTTTTGTTTCGTCTAAGCGGCGGCCTAAGTCGGCTTTGCGGCTCTCCTTGTTTTTGATGTCATATTCGACGGCGTAGTACTGTTTGAGAGCTTGATCTTTTCTTTCTTTAGCTGCCTCAAGCTCGGAGAGGTCGAATTTGCTGATTTCCGCCAATAGTGCTTCGAGTTCTTTTTGCTGCTCAGCCCCAAGCCGTTGCTGGTTCTCAAGTTGCGCTGCTATGGTTTTTAGGTTGCCTTCTTCTTCGGCTATGCGTGACGTCAAATCGGTGCCCCGTGTTAGGCACGTTTTTAGGTTGCCGTAGGCGTCGTTGGCGACGGTTTTGGTTTTCTGCAGCGTTGCAACTTCAAGTCGCAGGTGATTGATGGTTTTTTCCCGTTCAACGTTTTCCGTTTTTATGCTTATCAGCAAATCGGTTTTGTAAGTTCCCATTAGGGGTTGGTTGCAGATGGGGCATTTGCTTTCCTGCGAGGCTTCAGATAGAGTGGTTGCTCTTTTCTGGTCTTGCTGTATGCTCCGCGAAGTAGCTTCCTGTTCGGCGCGTAACTGCGAGATTTTGTCGTCGAACCCCGCCAAGTATGCGCTTAACTCTTCGATGGGCTGGTCGGCTGGCAGCCCCGCTTGCTGTAGCTTGCTTAAGCACAGCTTCATCTGCGAATCCAACGACGCTTGGCGCTGGAGGAGGTTGTCGATTATGGTTTTTTTGCCTTCAACCTGCTCCGTAAGTGATGCTAAAGTGCGTGTTTGGTTGGCGATGTTTGCGTTTAAGCGGGTTTCTATTAGTTTGAGATCCTCAAATGCAAGCTTCTTCTCTTCAGAACGCTTGAGCCGTAGGTCGGCTTCTTCAAGCGCCCGTTTAGCAACCGCGAGTTTCTGCGCTGACTCCTCCAAATCCATCTCAAGCAAGGTGAATTCTTCGCTTGACCTGTTGTATTCGGCGTTGAGTTTCTCCAATCCGTTGACGTCAGGGTCTTTTTCGAGGAGGCGTTTCTCGGTTTCGTAGTCCCGCTGGTACTGGGCTATGTTGCTCCATGCAACCTCATAGTCGGATAACCCGAACAGCTCGTCGAGACGCCTCTGTCGGTCACGGGGTGCTGCGTCGAGGAGTTCTTTTAGGTGTTCTTGGCGGAACCAAACGATTTCGCGGTAAAGTTCCTTATCGAGCCCCGTTATGGCTTTGAATTGTTCGGCGATGGCTTCGGTTTTCATGCTGGCGAGCAGTTTCTCGTCTTCCCAAAGTCTTAGTTGCTCAAAATCTTGGCTTATGCCTTTGCCTTTGCGTTTTAAGCCGCGGGTTATCTTGTAGGTGCCGCCGTTGTGGGTGAACTGCACTGTGACTCTACACCACTCTACGCCTTCCCGCATCAAATAGTCGAAGCTGCGCCCCACGGAGTCGCCGAAAAACGCGAAGTCCAAAGCGTACAGCACGCTGGATTTGCCGCAGCCCACGCCGCCAACCACGCAGTTGAAGCCCCGTGTGCAGGGCACGGTGGATTTTGTGTGACTGCGAATGTTCTCCAGCTGCACGATGTCGATTTTCATTTCGCCAGCTCCTCTATTGCTTGGCGGACCCGCTCGTCCTGTTTACGCGCCAACGGGTCGATTAAGCCCAAGGCGCCGTGGGCTATTTTCTGGGCATCTTCTTTGCCGTATCGGTCCGAGAAAATCTGCACAAAATAGTCAAACGCTTTAGTTTTAAGGTCCTTAAACCCGCCCTCAAAGATGGAGGCGACAACTTCGTCGGAGACCGCTGTTTCCTTAAGTTGAACGATGGGGTGTACGAGGAGGGCTTTCTGGGCGGCACCGCGGATTTTGGGCACATCTACCTCGGCGCGGCTGGCTTCCACGGGTAGGGTGCCTCTGAGTACAGGGATGATTATGGCGTCTGCTTCGTCGGCGTCTTTAACCATCTGGACCGCTTGCTCGGTGATTTTTGCTGAAGCCATGCCTGAGAAGTCTTCTTCTAAAATGATGAATCTTCGGGGGCAAGCCAACTCTATCAGCTCCGGTAGCGCTTGCCCTTTTTCGTCGACTTGGACGTGGTAGAAGCCTTTGGCGATTTTTGCTTCGTCATAACCCACGGATTCGGTGCAGCCGCTGTAGACCAAGATGCCGCTTTTGAATCTGCCCATGTGGCGGTCATGAATGTGGCCTGCCGCGTAGTAGCAGAAGCCATCCGGCAGTAGCTCAGGCGATATTTCTGCTTCAATGTAGGGTGGTTTAATGTCTGGGAGGTCAACGGCGCCATGGAAAACAAATATGTTGGCTACGTCCGCTTGGGGTGTAGGCGGGTTTTCCTCCATGAATTTGGGCAGGGCTTCCTCGGTTTTGTGGCGGTTATGGTAGTTGGGGATGCCATACACGTAGCAGCAGCCGGGTTTGCTCCAGTATGCGCCGCGGTGCCTTGGCAGGTGATAGATTAAGCCTGCGCTGTCCAGCGGGTAGAGGATGGTGCTGGTGATTGTGTTGGGTGCGGAGTCGTGGCTGCCGTCGACGGTTAAGACGGGGATGCCGGCGTCTTTTAGGCGTTTGAAGCTGCGTACGGTGTTTTCTAGGGTGTGGTTACTGGGTCGGGCTTGGTGGAAGAGGTCGCCGGCTATTATCATAAAGTCGGGTTTTAATTCGATTGTTTTGTCCACGACTTCGCTAAAAGCGTTATCGAAGTCTTGCCTGCGTGCTTCTAACCCATACTGGGAGTAACCCAGATGCAGATCGGACGCGTGGACAAAGCTAAACGGCTTCAATGGCAAGGCTCCCCTCAAATCCCCTTGCTCTTTGTTATGGCTTGGTTATTTTAAAGCCTTTATGCTTTTAGCTGTTTAAGATACAGAAGGGCAGTTGCCTACCGCATTTGTTCTTTTGGAATAGCGACTTTGCATTTCTTCAATAAATCGGTATCTTGTGTTACTAGTTTTAGCCCTTCTTTTTCAGCCAAATATGCGTATGAAGCATCGTAGAAAGTAAGGTTTCTCTCTATTGCAAGTGCCAAGACATTGGCTATCGAGTCAAGTTCAAGGACGGTTAATGTCTGCATTGCTTTTGAGAAAGCTGTTGTCGCTAACTGAGGTTTTTTCATCCTGCCCTGACGGGTTTCTTTCCATAGTACATTCCCGATTTCATACTTGGTTAAGGCGCTTATTGCGCAATCCTCAGCGTTTAGAGGAACGCCTGAAAGCAGGAGAGGATAGAGAGCAGATGTATCTATTAGAAACTTACATTTCGTCCCTTGTCGCTCTGACATCGGCAGCCCACTCTTCAGGTGTAACGTCCATGGCTTCTCGAAGTTCTTTAGCGATTTGCTGCGCCTTTGATTTTTTGTTAGCTACCAATTCTTCTAATGTCTTTTCCACAACAGCTTTAACGTCTATTCCCAGTTTTTCTGCCTCGTCTTTGAGTCCCTTTTTGACTCTTACCGATAACACTTCAGTCGTCACATAACCACCTGTATACATTTTCACTATAATGTATACAGACTATTTAAAAATGCCGCACCATCGATAATATTTAGGGCAAACGATATACGTACCCCTCAATAGAGAAAGTAACATAATTATTCACCCCAACCTTCTTTTGACAAGCATTAATTAGGCATAACAACACACGAGTTGCTGGTAATTGGATGCCCTTTACGCCGCTTCACCTTGGCCCGGCCCTAGCCGTGGGATTGCCGCTTAGAAGATGGCTTCACGCACCGACTTTCATAGTTGCCAATGTGATATTGGATGTTGAACCGCTGGCAGTCATGGTTTTTGGGCTGAATAATCCATTGCATGGAATCCTGCATACGTTTTTGTTGGCAACCGCGGTTGGGCTGCTTTTGGGGTTTGTGATGTTTAAGCTTGAAAAACCGATGCAGCTGCTCTACAGAAAAATTCAGTTAGAAACAAACCGCTCGCTGAAGCTCCAATCGTTCCTGTTAGCAGGCGTTTTCGGCACCGCCTTACATGTGGTGTTTGATGCGTTGCTCTATTCGGAAATGACGCCGTTCTTTCCCTTGACCATCAATCCACTGTTAACCTTTCATACGTCCATGCTGGAGGTTTACTTGGTTTGCGTTTGGCTAGGCGTCTTCGGCATTGCCTATTACGGGGTATTGATTGCTTATTCACTGTACAAGAAAAGATGAAAGAAAAACGTTCGTTTGGCGCGTTTCTACCCAAGATTTTGGCGTAAAAATATAAGATACAACACGCATTAACTTTGAAAAGGCGCCTGATACAATGAAATGTCAAGTGTGCGGTACAGAAACCATGATGCCGTTCCGCTGCCCATTCTGCGGCGGACAATTCTGTAGTGCGCACCGTCTACCCGAAAACCACCACTGCCCCGGAATCAGCAATGCCCGCGTACAGACACAGCAACGCGTAATGACACAACAAGCCAATGGCTCATACAATTACACCTACGTGTATGGCCAAGACCCCTACAAGCGCCAGCAACGCATCAAATGGAGCCAAAAAGAAATTCAGCACATAGGCATCGCCGCGGCACTGGTCATAGGCATCGGCTATTCAATAGCGCTCTTTGACGGCTTGGGCTGGAGTTGGCTGGTTATGTCGGCGTTCGCGTTGATTTTAACGGTGTCTTTTCTGACTCATGAAGTAGCCCACAAAGTTATGGCCCAGAAGGCAGGCATGTGGGCAGAATTTCGACTGACCACTTGGGGAGCAGTTTTAACATTGGTCGCAGTGTTTTTGCCCTTCAAATTGATTGCGCCAGGCGCCATGATGATCGGCGGCAACCCACCTTCCGCGAAGGATATGATGAAAATCTCCATAGCCGGCGTCATAACTAACATGATATTCGGCATAACGTTTCTGGCCTTAGCTTTAGGGTTGCCCTTTAATGAATACTCGGTTATGCTTGCTTTCTCAGCGTATATAAACGCGATAATCGCTGTTTTCAATTTGATTCCGTTTGGAATCTTGGATGGCTACAAAATCTTTATGCTAAACAAGAAAGTTTGGGTGCTGGCGTTTATCCCAGCCGTCATCTTGATAGGAGTTACTGGGTGGCTACTGTTCTTCTAAAAATGGTGTTTTATTCGCCTCTGACAAAGAGTAGGTAATGGTTGACGGTGTAGTTCCATGCGCCGCCCATTCCCGCAGTGTTGTAGGTGTGTAGTCGCCAGCCCTGCCCTTCCCACTCGGTAATCGCTCTTGTTACGTCGTCGTGGTGGGTGACTAAGATGCATCGTCACTCCTTCATTCCATTCACCTCTTAAACGTTTGAGGTTACGGCGGTAGGATTTAAGGTATGCTGGTGTTTGTTTTTTCTAAGTGTGTTGTTGTAGAAAACCGCCTATACACAACAACAACCAGCAGGCTGGGCAGACGGCTGCTTTAATGCTTCTGCGTCTAGTTCAGGTTGCAGGCTGGTTGTGCAACAAACCACAAACAGATTTAGGGCTTATGCAAGAAGAGCTAAAAATTAAAAATTTTAAGCTTTAGATAAGCTCGATTGTTACATGTACTTCTTCGGGTACGCGAATACGCATAATGCGGCGCATGACACGCTCTTCCGAGTCGATGTCGATGAGGCGTTTGTGGATGCGCATTTCCCATCTGTCCCATGTTGCTGTGCCTTCGCCTGATGGTCCTTTGAGCACTGGGACACGGAGGCGTTTAGTTGGCAGTGGAACTGGACCGTTCATCTTGACCCCTGTCTTAGAAGCGATGCTTCGTAGTTCTCCGCAAACCTCTTCTAGTTTCGCGTAATCGGTGCTTGTGAGGCGTATTCGTGCTTTTCTAACCATATTGGTCCATCAATCCATTGTTTTGCCGTTTAATATACGTTGAGTGCACCTATGAGACTTAATTGGAATATAAGAACCTATCGTCGATTTTTTTGGGCTTATCATTTTAGTTTTTGCTACCCCAAACTGGCGTGTGCTCTCATTAAAAATTGTGTAGCACCACATTGAGGTGCAATTCACCGTTTTAATTTAATTATTTCTATGATTTCTCTTTTTCACAGCGACTAATGTCACAGCAGCTACGGCAATAAAACCACAAGTTACCGCGGCTATGATGAGTGCTGTATTGTTTGAAGCAGCATTTGCATCCGTTACCCCAGAAGTAGCTAAAGCGGTGGAAGACGCGGCTGAGTTTGATGGTGCAACTTCGCCGTTAGGTTCAGGCTGCCCTTCGAAACCTGTCGCTTGGCAATAAGCGATTTCGCCTGTATCTGCCCAGACGCCAACTTGGACTTGATCGATGGTATAGTAGACTTTGTCAGTGGGAATCCGAATCCAATACAGCGGATAAGCCGTCATATTATCCCTAACAGCACCCGATACCGTAACCAACGGATCCTTGATTAGGTGGATATAGACGTCTCCAACACCAAAAATGTTTACAGTTGAAATATTGTTGGCTGCTTTCCACGCTATATCTATAGCCTCATCTCTAGAAACTTTAACATGAGTATCCCCCAGCTTATATGCCGTCCATTGATCAGAAAAGCCGTCAATAGCGCCTAACCTATTGTTAAACCGTACTGATACGACATTCGGGTAATCAAACCCTTCAATGCTTGGCATGAAATCGACTGAAGTGTGAAACTCATTAAACATTATCCTTACTTTTAAGTTGTTATCAGTAAAAGATGTTTTGCGGGCAGAATTTTCGCTATTTTTTGCGGCGTTTACCAGTTGGTCAAGTGAGTTATGGTGCACCAAGTCAAGCATAGGTTGAATGTATGACGCGTCCCTATTTACGGTTTGATAACGGCTAAGAATAGTAGAAACTTTATCTGAAAGTGACAATGGTAGCGCTTGAGAATAACGGATCGAGGTTGCATCGATAGGTTGACTGCCATTGCCACGGTAGGTTATTAGGTAATATACCGTGTCCCCTGAAATATCGGCAGTAACATCAATGCAGGTACCGTCACTTGCGGAGAGATTATAGTTCAAGTTCTCTGGCGATGAGTCATCGTAACCAGATGCTGTTTTCTCGACGTTATGTATTCTTAAGGTAACATTATACTTTGACAAGTCGAAGCCAAATAAGTTGCTCATTGCTGAGATCACTTGAGCTCTGCATTCAAGTTGGACAGAATTTGGCGAGTCCAACACAGAAACAGAAGATAGCAACGAAGCGGGTGTATTGTTTTCTGCAATGACATAACTATCTGTACTGACTACAAGAATCGTCGCACACATCAAGATTATGATCAAAATTAAGGTTTTCATTTCATCTCACCCTTTAAACAAGATAAATATTTCCATCGCCGATGACTCGCATTTGACCGTGAAGCACCCATTGGTGTATGTTTCTGACCCCGGTCGTGTATCATAACCATAGTCGTAGCCATTATAAAGATCCTCTGAGAAAAATATTGGTAACTCCCGCCCATTTGTTGAGTTGCCCAATCAAGAGCGTCGTTCACTGTATAGCCCTTTGAGATACGATAATAGAGGTATTGTACCCAATGCTTGTATCTAAATGTACCGTCAAAGCTTCCCTGTTCCCAGACTTGGTGTAAGTCCGGGTCCCTGCCTTCAAAGCCAATATAGCAGTAACCCGATCCGTCTGGATCATCATCCATCGGTATTCCTCGAAGTTGTTCCTATCTTTCTTGTAAAAAGTTTCAAGCTCAGGATTAGCTTTTATGTCAATGGCCGGCTAATGCTTTGACTAAACAAAATTACGACTCCAGGTATTATTAACCATAAAACGAGAGAAAAAGAATCTATCGTTCCCAAAAAGAAAGCGTGACGAGGAAAATTGGGTCAAACATTCCCGTTCATTGCTGATTTGAAAGCGTTATAGAGGTCTGCGGTTAAAGATTCGATTTGAGTCGCTAAGTTGCTGTTGCTAAATAAGCTGAACACGTTTTCGCCATCGACCACTTGCAGATTCATCCATGACGCCGCCGTCGTTACTTCGCCCTCAACCCAATCATTACGCGTTGCCAAGTCATATTTGTCGATAAGGGGCATCAACGCTTTGTTTAGGTCATCGTGGGTTACGTTTTTGCCCCATGGAAAATTCATGCTTGTAGGAACACCCACTGTGACGTTGAAGTCATAGACGTAGCTGCCGTTCATCATCATTCCGCCTTTGTGTCCTTCGTTTGAGTTAAGGTAGGCCACGGTTAGCAGCGGTGTGCTCGGGGTTGGAGTAGCGGTTGCGGTTGGCTGGTTTGGTGTTGCGACTGTCAAGTTGTCGCCTTGGGAAGAGATTGTGATGTTTTGTCCGTTGACGTTTATGGTTAAGGTGGAGTTTGTTAGGGTTATGTTTTGTTGGGCGTTGCTGTTGGTGTAGTTGGTTTGTCCTTGGACAGTGCTGTTGACTATTTCGGTGTTAAGTTGGCTGCCTGGATTGTTGAGTATGTTGATTGTAATTATGCCTGCTTCGTCAGCGGCAACGACGCCGACGGCGGCTAAAACAACGATTAAGGCTGATATGAGGATTAACTTTTTTGCCTGCATCTTCTGCATCCTCCACCAAGCAATACTTCAATAGAGTTGCGGGGTCTAATAGCGTTTACGAATGCGGCAGAACAGGCTGGAATTACAACAGACTAAGTCTTGTCTGTTTTTTGTGGGTTGTATGTTGCTTCACACTCACATCCCGTCAGCCTCTGCATGGAGGCGAAAAACACCGCTACCACACCAAAACAGCAACTGAAACAGCCCAAACCAAAAAAAGCCGCGCCACACACCAACACAAAGAAAAAACAGAACCATCAATCTACTGATGAAAAAGAGGCTTTAGAAGACTCTGCCAGCGTTAAAATGGGGGTTTGAGTTTTAAGAGAAGTTTTGGGGTTTGCAGTCAACACGAAAACCAAAGACAAAGCAGTTAAGGTACCTGTGGCATAGCCGAGCACAACAGGACTTATCGTGCCTACCACCGATTCTTTGGGACCCACGTACTCCGTTGAAGCCACTGCACTTGCACAATACCATGCAACAGGCTGATCAGCCGTGATTCCGCCCCCGACTGAAATGTGGTCTATGCCTGCGTTGTGGTTGTTGGTTAAGTTTTGCGCACTCAGGAGTTCGGCGTTGTTTAGGTAGCAGTGGACTTCGCCGTTCCCAGCACCCTGTACGCCTTTGAGTTCAACAAGGTACCACGTGTTAGCTGCAACTGTCTCTGTGGAATTGAGGCTGAGCACTTTGTCGCCGTCAACGTAGGCGAAGCTCCAGTGGCAGGCGCCGTTTATGCGGACAACGTTTAGGGCGCAGACGCCGTTGGCGGGGGTAAAGTTGCCTTCTATGGCAGAGTTGTATATGCCTCCAGCGCCGATTATGTTGCCATCAGTTGTTGGCAAGTTGCCGAAGAAGAGGTACCACCGCCAGTTTAGGCTGTCGTAGGTTTGGTTTAGCCACTTGTAAACGTAGCCCCATTGGTTGGTTGTGGCATATGTGGTAGAGCATTTTAGCATCGAATTAACCACGCCCAAATTGACCCCGCTTATGTCCGTGTTTGTCCATGCGCTTGTGTTGCCCGATGCGAAGCTGTCGCTGAATATTACGGTGGCTGGGTCAGGTGTAGGGTAGGGGATTGGGGTTGGAATGGGTGTTGGCACGGGAGTGGCGGTTGGCGCTGGAGTGGGATTTGTGGTTGGTGAGAGGGTTGCAGAGGGTGATTGTGTGGGTTTTGCGGCGGGTTTTGATGTCGGCGTAGTTGTTGGTTGTGGGGTTGGTGTAGGCGTCTGCGTAGGAGTGGCAGTTGGTTTGGTGCTATTGTTATCTAAGGCTGTGGGGGAATACACCATTGCGGCGATTCCAACGGCAATTAACAAAACAGCGATGACTCCTATGGAGATAAAAACAGTTGTGTTTCTGTCCATTTAGAATTCTCCTAAAAGCAGAAGACGATAGTAACAAGAAATTCCTTGTATGAAGAAGTAATATGCGACGATTAATTATTAACCCATGTGACTGTGCGCTGCCTCTAGCAAATCAGCGCCAAAGACACCGTTTAGGATTAAGAACCGCTATTCTTCTCGCCTTTGGAAAAGCTCAGTAGAAAAAACCTTAAAGTTCTCGCTGGTTGGAGGTTTCTCCAGCAAATTCTGGATTTTTTCCGCAATGCCAGCAAAAACTTCCTTTGCTGATGCATTCAGTGCTTCTTCATCTTGCCAAACAGTCAAAATCACCGCGGTGTTCGGTGCCTCGGTGGAGAACATCGACAAGTAGCCTCGGAAGCCCTGGGTTAATTTGACCGAAGAGTTGAGTATGTTGTCGAGTTCTAAGAATCCCTCTTCCTCTTTACCCTTCTTAAAAGTCCAAGTTGACATCCTAGCCGAAACCATACAGTACACCAATATTGATTGGTTGTTTGACCTTAAATATTTAGAGGAGGTCGCCGATGCCGTATCGTTGGTCGAGGGCTTTTAGGAGCGCTTTGCGGAGTTCTTCGCCGTTGATTCCTGATGCTTTAAAGCCTCCTACTTCATCGGCTAATTGTTTGTCGCCGATTACTTGGTCAAGCCAGCCTTCGAAGTCCCCGCGGTATAAGTGGAAATACAGTGAGTCCGAACACACCTGCTTTATTTGTCGATAGAACTCTTCCAAGGAGGTTGCGCTAAAACCCAGCGGCCTATCCACGCCAATATAGAATTGGAACGTTTTTTCTGGGGGAACAGCGGTCGGCGTTTTTAGGGCGTTTTTGCCTTTTTCGGTTAAGCCGTATCCGGCGCCGACTTTGTGTAGAAAACCTTCTTTGGCCAGTTCCTGCACGTCAGCGATTGCCTCGTTGGGCGTGAGGTGAACGGCTTCTGCGAACATGTGGAGGTCCATGCGGTTGGTTGCTTCATGCATGGTTTTTAAAATTCTTAGCTGCTCGTCCTTCAAGAATTGTCGCCTCGACACTAAGTATAGTGGGGAGGGTCAATTTAAATGTGTCAATACTTAAAGGTGCCTCTGAAGTCAAGGTGCCGCTTTTTTAGTTGGTTGAAGCTGCCTCTTTAATGTAGCCTGCAACCACTTCATCCCCTAACATTTCCATCTTCCTTGTTGCAGCAGGGATAACGACGATTTTGATTCGTATGGGTAATTGCCTTGCATCCAAAGCTTTAACCAAACACTTCACTGTAAGTTTGGCACTTTCTTGTAGAGTCAAGTCTTCGCGGTAGGCCTCTTTGAGTATTGGGAGGACGGTTTCTTTTCCTGCGCCTACGGCTGTGGCTTTGAATCCACGGTAGGTTCCGCCGGGGTGAGTGACAATTAAATGTGCCCCTGTTTTGTCGACGCCTCCAACGAGTAGGGCAACGCCGAAGGGCCTTCCGCCGCCATGCTGCGTGTACACTTGCTGGGTGTCGCATATCTTTGCGGTTAAGGCTTCTACGTCGATGGGTTCATCGTAGGTTAGTCTGTTGCTCTGGGCGTCTATGCGGGCTTGGTTGATTAAGACTCTGGCATCAGAACTTAAGCCCACAATAGCTGCGCCGATATGGGTGTCTAACTGAAAGATTTTCCAAGAGTTGCCTGCTTCTTCGAGCACCTCAACGGTTTCCTCTGAGCCTAAGACAACACCTTCTTTGCATTGGATGCCCAGTATGGTTGCGCCGCGGTTGACTAGTTCCATGGCGTATTCTACTTGAAAGAGTCGCCCCTCAGGCGAAAAAACAGTGTTGTTGTAATCGTAAGCTCCCGGCTTTGCAAACAGCGACATACACTAGACCCCCAGATTTGACAGACTCAAATATCCAGTGGCTCATATAAGTATACGCTATCTAGAGGGTCTATATCTTAAGGCAGCGGCAAGTATTTCTATAGCTAAAACTAAACATTACCTTGGTGTTAGCTTTGGCAACCGATTTTATCATAGTTTTAGTCACGACTAAAGATAAAGCAGAAGCAGAGAAAATCAGCTTAGCCCTGCTGGAGGCGAAGTTGATTGCATGCGCCAACATCGTAAGTCCGGTGGCGTCGTGTTTTTTGTGGCAGGGCAAAATTGACCGCGCCGAAGAGTGCCTTGTCATCATGAAGTCAAGGGGAGACCTGTTTGTCAAGTTGGAGGCGCGTGTTAGGGCACTGCATAGTTATGAGGTGCCTGAGGTTTTGGCGTTGCCGATTGTGGGTGGTTCGGCTGATTATTTGGCGTGGATGGGTAAGGCTCTCAACCCCTAAACGTACATTTATGTACAAACAAGCCTTAAATATGGCATTACTGTATTGATGTGAACCATACTTGGAGCATGATCGCAATGGGGAATTGCCTTTGGCACACAAACCACAACGGCTACAAAGCCACTAAACTACGTTAAATACAACTACCACCTAAACCCACCCATAGAAATCTTCTCAAAACTCCACCAGCACTACAAAACCGCCTACCTCCTCGAATCCATCGAAGGACCCCAAAAACTAGCACAGTACAGTTTCTTAGGCTTCGACCCAAAAATCACCATAACCGCCAAAAACGGAGCCGTAACCACAACCAACACCCAAACCCTCGAAACAACAACCGAACAAACCAACGACCCCTTCAAAGTCATCGAGCAGCAGCTTGCACCCTACACAAACGACATGGTGGACTTCCGCTTTGTAGGCGGCGCGTTGGGTTACATCGGCTATGACGCCGTCCGCTACATGGAAAAGCTACACAGCCAAAAACCTGACACACTGGGCTTTCCTGATGTGGAGATGGGCGTTTTTGAGGATGGGTTAGTGTTTGACCACACACAGGAGCAAGCTTACTATTATTTCAGGGGCGAAAACCGCCTAGAGGAAATCAAGGCGCTGCTACGGGAGCCGCCTGCCAAAGAGGAACCCTTCAGCTACACTCAGCCCAAAGTAAACACGGCGAAAACGGATTTTGAGCATGCGGTAGAAAAAGCCAAACAGTATGTTACCGCCGGAGACATCTTCCAAGTTGTCCTCTCCAAACGCTTCGACTTCCAGTACTGCGGCAGCCTCCTATCCTTCTACAAGAGCCTCCGCCAAATCAACCCCTCCCCCTACATGTACTACTACAAGTCCGGCAACCGCCAAATCGTCGGCGCAAGCCCCGAAATGCTTGTACGCGTCGATAAACGCAAAGTCATGACTTTCCCCATCGCTGGCACCGTTCCGCATACGGTGGACCCTGAAGAGAACTTCCGTTTGGGCAAACAGTTGCTCGACGACCCTAAGGAGCGGGCGGAGCATGTGATGCTGGTGGATTTGGCGCGTAACGACATAGGCAGAATCAGCCGCTACGGTAGCGTGTCGGTTCCCGAGTTCATGCAGATTCACCAATTCAGCCACGTCCAACACATTGTCTCGCAGGTGGTCGGCGACTTGAAAGAAGATTTAGAAAGCTTTGATGCACTCAAAGCCGTTTTCCCCGCAGGCACAGTTTCAGGTGCCCCTAAAGTACGGGCTATGGAAATCATCGAAGAACTCGAACCCACAAGGCGCGGACCCTATGCAGGTGCAGTGGGCTATTTCAGCTGCAACGGCAACGCCGACTTCGCCATAACCATCCGCACACTCTTCGCCGAAGGCAACACCGCCTACATCCAAGTAGGTGCGGGTATAGTTGCTGATTCTAACCCTGAGAAAGAGTGGTTTGAAACCGACCACAAAGCCAAGGCGCTGATGAAAGCGTTGGAGCATGCGAAGGGAGGCAAAGACCAATGAAGGTACTGGTAATTGACAATTATGATTCATTCGTCTACAATTTAGTCCAATATATCGGTGAGCAGGGCGCAGAAACAGCCGTGTACCGAAACGACCAAATCACACTACAAGAGGCTGTGGCGCTTAAGCCTGACCACATCGTCATCTCGCCGGGCCCAGGCAACCCCGAAGACGACAAATTCTTCGGCGTATGCAAAGCTATCCTCCAAACACTAAGCCCAACCATACCCACCTTAGGCGTCTGCTTGGGCCACCAAGGCATAATCTACGCTTACGGCGGCAAAGTCGTCCACGCCAAAAAGTTGATGCATGGCAAAACCTGCACCATACGCCACAACGGACAAGGCATCTTTGAGGGCGTGCGCAACCCCTTCAACGCCACCCGCTACCACTCCTTGGCAGGCGAACGCACCAGCATCCCAGAGTGCCTCGAAATCACCGCCGAAGCCACAGACGACGGCGAAATCATGGGCATCAGACACTGCAATTTCCCTATCTATGGCGTCCAGTTCCACCCTGAGAGCATCCTGTGCGAGGACGGTAAAATCATAATCAGAAACTTTTTGGAGGCAAAACCATGATACGCGAGGGCATCGCTAAACTAATCGAGGGCACCGACTTAACCTACGAAGAATCAGGCGCAATCATGACGGAAATAATGTCAGGCAAAGCCACCAGCCCCCAGACTGCCGCGTTCCTCACCGCATTGCGCATGAAGGGCGAATCGGTGGAGGAACTCATCGCGTTTGCTTCGGTGATGCGGAGTCATTGCCGCCAAATCCACCCCAAAGTAAAGGGCAGACTGGTCGATACATGCGGGACAGGCGGAGATAAAATCAAAACCTTCAACGTCAGCACGGCAGCGGCATTCGTTGTTGCAGGTGCAGGGGTCTCGGTGGCGAAGCATGGCAACCGTGCGGTTACCAGCAAGAGCGGAAGCGCCGACGTACTCGAGAAACTCGGCATCAACCTAACATTGGAACCCCAAGCGGTCGAAGCCGTCATCGAGCGGGTAGGCGTTGGCTTTATGTTCGCCCCAGCCTTTCACCCGGCCATGAAGCATGTGGCGCCGGTGAGGCGTGAAATCGGCATTCGAACAGTCTTCAATGTACTCGGACCCTTAACGAACCCCGCTAATGCTTCGGCGCAGCTGCTGGGCGTCTATGACCCAAAGCTGGTGGCTCCGCTGGCATCGGCGTTGGGGCGGCTGGGCTGCCAAGAAGCCATCGTGGTACATGGACTCGACGGGCTAGACGAAATCTCCACGGTTGGAAAGACCGCTGTTGCGCACTTAAAAGACGGCAAAGTAACCGAAACCGAATTGTTGCCCAGCGATTTCGGAGTAAAAAAAGCTGACATCACAGAGCTAAAGTGTGGCTCAGCTGAGGAAAGCGCGCAGGTAACCCTCAAAATCTTGTCTGGAGAGTTGCTGGGTACCGCGAAAGCCGACATAGTGCTCGTCAACGCTGCTGCAGGCATCGTAGCGGGTGGAAAAGCTTCCTCGTTTGACTTGGGCATGGAGTTAGCCCAAAAATCTATCACCAGCGGTGCAGCTTACAGTAAATTGAGGAAGTTGGTTGAATTGTCAGGTGGTAACATGCAGAAACTTGAGGAGTTTGAGCGGGCATGACTGATTTTTTGGATACACTCGCAAAGGATGCGCTGGACAGTATTGAGGGAGGATACTATAGACATTACCGAACCGTTAAACCCGTCCAAGCCAGCCTAAAAGCATCGGTACTAACAGCCAAAGCCAACGCAATCATCGCGGAAATCAAAGCCGCATCCCCATCCGCTGGAACCATACGCAGCACCGTGGACGCAGCAGCTACAGCACAGGCGATGCAGAGGGGCGGTGCAGCAGGCTTATCGGTGCTAACAGAGCCCAAACACTTCAATGGCTCCTTGCAGGCGCTTAGCCAAGCTCGAGCAGCCACGAACTTGCCCATCCTTATGAAGGATATTGTTCTGGTGCAAAAGCAAATTGAGGTGGCCTCCAAGCTGGGTGCCAATGCGGTATTATTGATTGAGGCGCTTTTTGATAGGGGCTACTGCGACGTTGATGACGTCGAGCAAGCCATCGCTAATGCACATGGTTACGGGTTAGAGGTGCTGCTTGAAGCGCACACCGAGGCAGAATATCTTAAAGCGGTTCAGACCAAAGCGGACATAGTCGGCATCAACAACCGCAACCTAGCCACGCTACAAATCGACTTAGACACCACCAAAACCATCCTGCAGCGGCATGGCAAACATGGCAAAACCGTGATATCCGAAAGCGGCATCAAAACAGCCTCTGACCTGCAGTTCTTGCGCGGATGCGGTGCAGACGGTTTTCTGGTTGGCTCCAGCATCATGTTAACCGACGATGTTGAATCAAAAGTCAGGGAGTTTGTTGAAGCATGAAGTTAAGTGACAACCCAGTAAACGGCAAATACGGCAAGTTCGGCGGACGCTTTGTCCCCGAAGTGTTGATGGAAGCTATTACGGAACTCGAAAAAGCATACATGGAGGCAAAGGCTGACCCCGCGTTCCAGCGGCAACTGGACTATTACCTCGCCGATTTCGTCGGCAGACCCACACCGCTCTACCTCGCCGAAAACCTCACCCGCAAACTGGGCGGCGCAAAAATTTACCTCAAACGCGAAGACCTAGCCCACGGCGGGGCCCACAAAATCAACAACACCCTCGGACAGGCACTACTGGCTAAACGCATGGGCAAAACCCGCGTCATCGCCGAAACAGGAGCGGGACAACACGGCGTCGCAACAGCCATCGCATGCGCCGCGCTCGGCTTAAAAGGCATTGTGTACATGGGCACCGAAGACTGCGAGCGACAACGGCTGAACGTTTTTCGCATGAGGCTGCTCAACACCGAAGTATACCCCGTCGAATCTGGCTCCAAAACGCTAAAAGACAGCATTAACGAAGCCTTCCGCGACTGGGTAACCAACTTAGAGTCCACCTACTACCTCATAGGCTCCACCATGGGACCGCATCCTTACCCGATGATTGTGCGGGACTTCCAAAGCGTGATTGGCAAAGAAATCAAGCAGCAGTTCAAACAGAAAACCGGCGGCTTACCCGATGCGCTCGTTGCCTGTGTGGGCGGCGGCAGCAACGCCATGGGCACCTTCTACCCCTTCGAAGACGACACAAGCGTGAAGCTGTATGGTGTGGAAGCTGCGGGCGAAGGAATCGAAACTGGTAGGCATGCGGCAACATTAGCCGCAGGCGAGGAAGGCGTGTTCCACGGTATGTACACCTACATCCTCCAAGACCGCAACGGTCAAATCGAGAACACAACCAGCATCTCCGCTGGGCTGGACTACCCCGGAGTCGGCCCCGAACACTCCTACTTAAAAACCATTAAACGCGCCGAATATGGCTACACAGACGACAAAGAAGCAGTGGACGCATTCCTCGTTCTCTGCAAAGAAGAAGGCATCTTGCCCGCCTTAGAGTCATCGCATGCCTTAGCATACGTCATGAAGTTGGCGCCCAAAATGCGCAGCGACCAATCCATCGTCGTTACCCTCTCAGGCAGAGGCGACAAAGACGTAGAAACAATCGCCAAATACACAGGTGCAAAAATATGAACACCATACTGTCAGTCTTCCAAAAACAGAAGCAGAGCGGAAACGGTTGCCTAATCGGCTACATCACCGCAGGCGACCCCGCACCTGAACAGACGCCTAAAATCGCCGACGCGCTCATCAAAGGCGGCGTAGACATCCTTGAACTGGGCTTACCGTTTTCGGACCCCATCGCTGACGGGCGAACCATCCAAGACGCTAGCCTCCGTGCACTCAACGCCGGCACAACACCGATGAAAGTGCTTGATATAGCAAAGGAAATCAAAAGCCAACACGACATCCCACTGGTGATTATGACCTACTACAACCCCGTTTTCCGCTTTGGAACCGACAAATACCTCGCCGCAGCCAAAGAGCATGGCGTAGACGGCTTCATCGTGCCCGACTTGCCCGTTGAAGAAGCAGAAGACTACCGCAAAGCCGCCAAAACACACAGCTTAGACACGGTTTTCCTTGCGTCGCCAGCCACCTCCAAAGAGCGCCTCCAAAAAATCGTTGACGCCTCCTCAGGTTTCCTCTATTTGGTCTCGCGGTTCGGAGTTACAGGCGCACAGAGCAACATAGCGGATTCGACAGTACAGTTAATCAAAAAGGTGCATCCGTTCACCGAGGGCAAGGTTCCTTTGGCAGTCGGATTCGGCATCTCCAAACCCGAACACGTCAAACGAGTCATCGCCGCTGGAGCAGACGCAGCCATCGTGGGCAGTGCATTCATTAACATCACTCAAAAAAGCCATGTCGACATAGAAGCCATGCTCAGAGAACTGCAGACGACTGCCCAAGCGCTTAAGACAGCCACAAAATCATAGTCCCCTTTTTAGTAGACTAAAAATCTATTCTGCTTGTGGAAAACTCCACAACCAGTCCACAACCCAAACCAGACGCAGACACCAAAAAGCAGTCTGCTGGTTGTTGTTGTGTATAGGGGGTCCTCAGCAACAACTAACAATAAAAAAATGTTTCTAAGTATGCTGTGCTCTAAGCGTTAATTGTCGTCGTCCCAGCATTCGAGACACATGCCATCACAGTTTTCGTATTCGCGTTTAGTTATTTCTCGACCGCAGGCTTTGCAACAAAGTTTATTGTTTGCACTCATTACCGTACACTTGCAACATGGCTACAATTTCATGCTTAATAAGAATCTTCATCGGGTAAACCCAAAACCATGTTTTTAGCTTCTTCTGTATTCCTTTTTGGCATAAGTTTTATAATTGGACTAGCCACTCTATTTGCGGCGATGGATCTTAGGCGGTGGGTTAGGGGTCCATTACTTCCGTAAATCCTCTACATGACGGGCTGACATCGGCAGCTGAGGCGTCAAAGGCCGCTTGGGGTTTCATTTCCGAACCAGTGACTATCCGTCCTTTGGGGCTGGCGGTCAACGGGCGGTTTCCGTAGGGAAACTGTTTCGTTGTTTAGCAGGCGAACCCGGCTAGGCTCGGGAGAGAGCAACCTAAGTTTGGACGTTATGCGCTCAAGGGGGTGCGGGTAAGAGAGTAGGGTTTGAGGTTTCCAGGCGGAGTCTAGGCGTCGAACTGCCGCGGTCCATCGCTACTTCTGTTCTCTTTCTAAACACCAAGGTACCTAAATACTGAAATTTAACCCCGCCAATACTTGGACTGTGAAGACACGTGGACAAACCCGACTACCTCCTTTGGAGCCGCAAATACGACAAAGCCAACGGCTACCTTGCGCAGCGTGAACGCGAGTTAGGCGCAAAATTCCGCAAAAACAAAGCCCTAAGCATCAAAGACCTCACCGCAGTGGTGGAGTGGAAATTCAAAGGCGATCCCGACAAACTCGCCCGCGCCCAAGAACTCGTCGCCCGCAACACCGAGGAAAAAGTCCAGCGTGTCACCAGCCAAATCCTCAGCGTACCCAACGCTGACGACGGTTACCGCCTCAACTGCTTAACCACCCTAGAGGGTATCTCGCCGGTGCTCGCCAGCGTCATCCTAACGTTTTTTGACCCCACCCGATACGGCGTCTTCGACCAAACCGTCTGGAAAGCGTTACTGGGCAACACGCCCTCTGGACTCTACACCGCCCAGAACTACCTCCGCCTTCTCCAAGCCCTGCGTAAAACCGCTGCCAAACACAACCTTGACGCCCGCGTCATCGACAAGGCGCTATACAAAAAAGCCCAAGACGAAGCCAACTAATCATGCTTAAGCGGCAAGATTACAAAAAATTTAGTGCCTACGCCCACTTTGCTTTCGAATCTTATGGTGCCGCCTTGAGCTTCAACGAGCCGCTTCACCACCGCTAACCCAAGTCCTTGCCCTTTGGCTTTGGTGGTGAACATTGGTGAGAAGATTTTGGGTTGAATTTCGGTTGGTATGCCGACGCCTGTGTCGGTTACGGCTATGGTGAGGTTGCCGTTTTGGGGGTGGGCTTGGATATTGAGTTCGCCGCCCTCTGGCATGGCTTGTATAGCGTTGTTTATGAGGTTGGTTAGAGTGCGCCTCAGAAAAGTGGGGTCAACGCTTATGGCGGGGGCTTCTTTTATGTCGAAAGATAACTTGACGTCACCGGGCACCGCTATGGTTTCAAACATCTCCGCCACCAAATCAGAGAGGCAAACGATGCGGTATTCGGGTTTGAGTTGCCGTGAGTAATCCTGCAGGTCAGCTATGATCTTGTTGATGTAGCCGATGTTTTGTTCGATGCTGTCCAAACTCTCATTAATGCACCCTAAAGCCGAAGCCGAGGCGAGGTCATCCAACTCTGTTTTTATTAGGTACACTTCACCGGTGAGCGCCTGCAAAGGGTTACGGATGTCATGCCCTACCATACCCGCCACCTGCCCAATCGCCGCCAACCGCTCATACTCAACGAGTTTTTTAGTTCGGTCTGCGACGAGTTCTTCGAGGCGCTTGTTGTACTGCTCTATCTGTTGGCGGTCGCGGGTGCGTTGGGTGATGTCGCGGATGCCGCCGATGAAACGTAAGGTTTTGCCTGTGGAGTTTTTTATGGCTTTGGCGGTATCTTTTACAATGATGTAGTGTCCATTTTTGTGAAGGATTCGATATTCAAGGACATATCGGTCGATGTCAGGGTCGTTTTTTGCCTTATTCCAACTTGAGCGTACATACTCGACGTCGTCTGGGTGCATGTGACTTTGCGCCGACTCAAGTTTGTCGCCGACTTCTTTTTGGCTATAACCAGTTAATTGCTCGAGCCCACTGATATAGTGTATTTTCTCTGTTGGTAATTCGATTTCGTAGACCAAGATGTTGGCGGCTTCGGCTACAACTCTGAAACGTTCTTCGCTTTTTTTAAGTGCTTCCTCGGCTTGCCTTTGCTCAGTCACATCTTGGTCCACGCCCACGATTACTTTGAGTTTGCCATCCTTTGTAACTTCTCTAACTTGACGCTGAGAATGGATGGTTCTTACTGACCCGTCAGGTCTTACTATGCGGTAATCAACTTCGCTTTTTTGGTTTAAGTGAACTCCAACCATTGAGCCTTCCATTCTTTTTGTTATATCCGCTAAGTCGTCTGGGTGGATTAGTTTTCTGTATTCCTCAATGGTCAATCCCTTGACGTTGGGGGTTACTCCAAAGATTCGAAATAACTCCGGGGACCATATGGCTCTGGGCTGTGTGACGTCCCATTCCCAACTGCCAAAGTGTGCCACTTCTTCGGCTAAGGCGAGGAGTTTGATGTTTTGGTCGATTGCTGGGGCGTTAGGTTGTGTCCTGCTTTTCTTGTACGTTTGACTATTAGCGATTAAAATGTGAGAACCAGATGTGGAGGCCGTCAACGACGTTTGCCCACATATAATTAGACCCGAAGGTAACTAAATAAATTGTCTTTTTGGGGAAAAACGCAATTTGGCTGAATCCCAATGTTGCTGCAATGTGGCACCAACGCATTCTTTTATCACTAAACCGTACTTTGAACTTTTCATGGTTAAGTGTCAGCACTGTGGAAAACAACTGGAGCCAGAACGCACCTTGGAAAACAGAGTTTTCCGCCTAGAAGCCTACAACTGCGACCGATGCGGGGAAGAATTCAAAATAGCTTACTATCCCTTGGCTCTTGCTACACCGCAGTGACACATAACCCTATATTTTACCAAAGCCAAACCGAAAGCCAGAGGAAGGGATAGGGAGAAATGGCTGTCTGCCCAAATTGTGGAACAAACCTCACCAAACCCACCAAACAATTCGAAAACATAGCATTCAAAATAGCAGCATACACCTGTAGCAACTGCAGAACAAAATTCAAAACCGCCTGAAAACTAAAGCGGCAACCTTATAGTAAACGTGGTTCCTTTGCCGACTGTACTTTCAAAGCAGATACTACCCTTTTGAGCTTCCACAAGGCGCTTAACAACCGCTAACCCCAAACCTTGGCCTTTGGTTTTAGTGGTGAACATGGGCGTAAAAAGTTTACTTTTAGCTTCTTCGCTGATGCCGACACCTGTATCAGCGACTGTGATGTAAACGCGGTCTTCCTTCTGGTAGCCTCCGATTTCAAGTTTGCCACCGTTTGGCATGGCTTGGATGGCGTTGTTGATGAGATTAGTTAGTGCGCGTCTGATAAATGTGGAGTCGCATTTGAGTTTTGGCAGCGACTTTACGTTGAAGACAAGCTGTATGTTTGATGGAACGACGATTGTTTCAAAAATCTGTGTTATCAACTCGGCTAAGTCAACCTTGGTGTAGTCCGGTTCTAGTTGCCGTGAGTAGTCTTGCAAGTCAGCGATAATTTTGTTGATGTAGCCTATGTTCTGCTCGATACTGCTTAGGCATTCCTTCATGTCGCCGGTTGTTTCGTTGTTCGGTAGCGTAGATAAATCGGTTTTTAACAGGTACGTTTCACTTGTTAATGCTTGTAGGGGGTTGCGAATGTCATGACCTACCATGCCTGCTACTTGGCCTATAGCTGCAAATCGTTCGTAGGCTATGAGTTGTTTGGTGCGTTCCTCCACTAATTCCTCAAGACGCTTGCTGTACTGCCTGATTTTTTCTTGGTCACATCTGCGTTGAGTTATGTCGCGGATACCGCCAACAAACAGGATTGCTTTACCCTTTGTGTCTTTGACTGCTTTTGCTGTATCTTTCACTGTGATGTAGTGGCCGTTTTTATGTAAAAATCGGTATTCCAATACGTATTTGTCGAGATAGGGGTTATTTGCAACATCATTGTACGTCCCCATTACATGTGGGACATCTTCGGGGTGCATGCGGCTCACCACCCAATCAACCGTGATGTCAACCTCCTCTGGCTTGTAACCGACCAACTGCTCTAATCCCCTGAGAATTCGGATTTTACCTGTGCCGATGTCTGTTTCGTAAACCATTATGTTAGCAGCTTCTGCCACTACCCGGAAACGGTCCTCGCTCCTCCTAAGTGCCTCTTCCGCCTCCTTCTGGTCAGTCACGTCCTGGTCGACGCCGATGACAATTTTTGGTTTGCCGTCTGGCGTTAGTTCCTTTACTTGACGCTGAGAATGCAGTATCCGCACTGAGCCATCACGCCTGATTATGCGGTAATCGATTTCCCTTTTTTCGTTCACGTCTGCGTTGGCAAAGAGGTTCTCCATTGTTCTGCTTGTGACAGCTAAATCGTCTGGATGAATAAAGCATCTATACTCTTCAAGCGTTAGTCCCTCAACGGTGGGCTCTATTCCGAAAATCCTAAACATCCCAGAGGACCAGATGGCTCTCGGCTGGGCTGTATCGAATTCCCAACTGCCAAAGTTTGCGACTTGTTCAGCTAAGGCAAACAGTTTTGTTTTCTCGCTTGAGATTTGTGTAAAAAGCGAAGTAGTTTTTTTGGTGTGTGACCGCTTTTTAGATGAATATGTTATAAATTCAGACTTGTGTTTTGAGGCAGTCAATGCATTTGCCTTATAATTAGTTAAAACTAAGATGGCTAATAAGACTTTTTCAGTTTGGAGGGACTCAAAAAAGTCGGCCCTTTAACGGCTATCTTTGCTTTTAGCTTGTTTAGCCATTAACTTGAGGGGTCATTTCAGGTTTTCTTTTTTCCAACGGCTCTCAAAAAATCCTTCCTCCCTTTTCTGTTTTTTTAGCAAGCGCTGCTGCAAGCTCCTAATTTGAGACTACGTCAAGCGTGCTTGATAAAAGGCAATTTTCAACTCCTTTCTCTGTAATTGTTTATCAATTTGTAAATTAGCAAATTGATGAATTTCGTGAGTATTTATATTTACGATGATTTCCTGTTCTTGTAGGAGAATAGAAATTGAAGGAAATCACTAACCAAATCAAATCCTTATCAGCCGGTGATCTCATCTGCATAGAGTGGTGTGACGCCAGCATCGGCAAATCCTCGAGCAACGGAGTAGGAGGCATAGATGTGCCCGTGCGCAGTTTGGGCGTTTACATCGGCGTGTTGGGCAAGCGGCGTGAGCATGTGATTTTGGCGCAGAACGCTTTCCGTTACAGCGATGGCCTCTATGACATCGACTACACCGCGGTGCCGCTGCCGTGGGCGACCAGCGCCTCGGTCATCCAGAAAGGGCATGTCGGCGGGGAAGAGGCGAAGGTTTTGCTTAACAGTTTCACCATTAACCAGAAGGCTAAGGCTGAAGGCGAAAAAACCACGTTCAACCGAGGCAGGTGCAGCCAGAGGAGGTTGCGGAACCATTGACTGATTGGGTTAAGCGGGCGTTGACACGTAAGAAAGCCACACGCAAGGGCATCGTGGAATCTGAGCCTGACGAGCGGTTGGTTTTGGGCACCAAATTCGCAATAGCTATCACCTTCTGCCTCTCCGCAGTAGAAATCGCGCATCTAGCCGTTTTGGGCACGTGGAACAGCGAAGTTTTTGCATCGGTCACGGGACTAACCGGGACGATTATGGGCATTTTGATTTCTCAGAAGTCACGCTAAGGGTAGTTTGAAATGCAAGTTTTAGGTGATGCCTCTGGCTTCTGTGTTGGGCAGCGCTGGGTCTACTTGTGGAATCGTCCCCAACCAGCCTGCAAACACATGCAGCGGCAGAAACCGCAAAACAGCCGCCTACACAGCCTGCTGGTTGTTGTTGTGTATAGGGGGTCTTCTGCAACAACAACTATAGAAAAACAGCTAAACGAAGGGAAAACAAGTGACACACAGAAAAACAGAGCACTTTCACATCGCACAGCTAAAGCGCACCTATAACCGTCAAACCGGCGTCTTCACCATCAACATCAGCTACGAAACAGCGCCCGCAGTATTAACTGAAAGGACCAAAGAAGTCGCGGAAGCCTTCGGATTAGGAGTCGACCAGACACGGCAGTTTACCCTATATGACAACGTCAATATCCATATTCGTCCAACCGATGTTGTGCTGATCACCGGGGATAGTGGAAGCGGCAAAAGTGCACTGCTGAAAGCCATAAAAGCCGATTTGGGAGCGGAAGCAGCAGACGCCAAAGACATCCCCGTCCAAGAAGACCAGCCCATCATCGAAACCGTCGGCGCAAACACCACCCAAGCCATCGAAGCACTCAGCCAAGTCGGGTTAAACGACGCCTTCATCTTTTTGCGCCCCTACAGCCAGCTTAGCGACGGGCAGAAGCACCGCTACCAAACCGCATTACTCGCTGCTTCGGGCAAGCCGTTTTGGTTAGTTGACGAGTTCACGAGCACCTTGGACCGCGATACCGCAAAGATTTTGGCGTTTAACCTGCAGAAGCAAGCCCGAAAACTGGATAAAGCAGTCATCGCAGCCACTACCCACCGCGACTTGCTCAAAGACTTCGCACCCAACGTACATATCCATAAGCGCTACGGCAAAGAAGTCACCGTCCGCTACTACCCAAAAGCCAAAACCAGCCAATGCACACTCACCCGCCAGATGTCCATAAGCCAAGGCACAAAAGCCGATTATAATGCGCTCTGCGAATTCCACTACCGCAGCCACCGAACCCCGCCAACCCGAAAAATCTTCACCCTAAAACGCAAAGACGAACCCTGCGGAGTCATCGTTTACTGTTATCCGCCGCCGATGTGTTTTGGACGCCGACAAGTCTGGAAGGGAACGATGCAGGAACTGCAGAGAGAGGTCAGCGTAATCAGCCGCATAGTCATCCACCCAAAATACCGCAGCATCGGACTGGGCGAAAAACTTGTGCATGACACCTTACCGTTTGCGGGAACTCCCTGCGTTGAGGCGGTTGCGGTTATGGCAAAATACAACCCGTTCTTTGAGAAGGCCGGCATGCAGAAAATCGCCGAGAGCAAACCCAGCAAACACGTCACCGAGGCGTTGGCACAGCTTGAAGGGTTAGGTATTGACGTTTCACTTCTGACTTGCAACAGCTACCTCGAACAGAAACTGATAGAAACCGATGTTGAACCAGTCAAAAACATCCTCACTAAACTTTCAGTGCACGACGGCTCTATTCGACGCAGGCTCTGCTGCAGCGAAAACCCTTATCCGCGACACGAAGAGTTTCTCCAGAAGATTGCGGGTTGGGCTGCGGGGGATTTGGCGTTGGCACTTAAGCGGCTGAGTTTTTGTGCCCAAAGTAAGGTTTACTTGTTTTGGGATTCAAAATCAAAAGGAAACCGTTCAACGTAGAAAAGGGAAGAAAGGAGATTAGTTTTGGTCTACCAGATGTGCGGTGCCGTCTGGGCAGTAGACTTTTTCGTCTTTGCCTACTTTGCGGTATCTTTCACTGCACATGTGGAGCATTTCGCATCCGTCGCAGTCTCGACTTAGCATGGTTTTTTTTCGCCTCCTGTTGGGGCTAGCTCCATCTGCATTTTTTACTTATAAGGATATGTAACATGGATGTATATCGCTGGGAGTAGCGGCGAGCAGGGAGAGGCTGTTTTGGATTGCATCCGCTTGTGTCGCAGACCAGGGCTCTACGGGTTGCCCAGTGATTTTAGCGCGTGCCGAACGCGGGAACGGACATACCCCATGAATATGAA
>JBNIDO010000015.1:0-42363 GCA_050108095.1 Bathyarchaeia archaeon | reverse complement strand
GGTGCGGTCAATGATGTTGCCTATGGTTAATTCCTCGTTGTAGACGGGAATTATTATGGAAAGCAGCATTTGACGTTTGCCCATTTTATCTTAACCTCCAATGGAAGACCTTATAAAGTTTGGCTACCCCAACCTTGTAAGCAATCAAATGGGACAACTGGGATAAAATGCAGACTGCAACAGCCGCCAAAGCTTATTCTGACCGCAAAGTATGGTTTTCCATGTGGTTTCTGGGTGCAGTCGTCACCTTCGGCTTGGCTTTTTTCCCCATGTTCTACCGGCTGGTGGACGGCAGAAACAGCCACCTCTCCCACGAAGAAATGTTTGAGCAGCACATAGGAGCATACCTCAAGAGCCAAGGCAAAACAGCCCCTGCACCGACGGCGCCGTTTAAGCAGCGCAACGCAGGACTTTGGGCTGCAAGCATTATCCTAATCATCCCCGCATTCGTCCTCCTCTACCTCTTATCAAAAGACTTAGCCACCCATGAACAGCAACAAGACACTTACCTCGCGGCTGCCCTTCCAGAACGTGTCTTCATGCCGCAGACCATACCGTTAACCACTTATGTATTGATTACAATTGTAACGTTGGGTGTCGGAGGCGTGTACTGGCTCTATAAACTCGTCAACCTGTATAACGCCCACTACAAGGCTCACCTAGCGGTTGAGAAAGAGTTGAGCCGCCTGATGGAGGAAAAAAACAGTGTCCAGCACATGTAAAAAACGCAGGTTCGTCAGCCATGGCGGCGACATTTGGGGTTTTAGCAGAAAACACAACATTCCCCTAGAAGAAGTGCTGGAGTTCAGCGGCCCCATCAACTTTATGGGTCCACCCCCCAAAGCCGTAGAAGCCGTCAAACAGAACGCTCGGCTTATTAAGTTTTATCCTGACCCAAACCCCGTGGAATTCAAAGAAAAAATCGCAGAGTACATAGGGCACGGGGTCGAAGCTGAAAACCTGCTGCTGGGTAACGGCTCCATCGAACTCATCTACATGATAACCGAAATATTGCCTCAGCACTTCAAAGCAGTAATCCCCGTTCCATCCTTCTCAGAATACGAAAAAGCAACCCTCCGCGTAGGCGGCGAAGTCACCTTCGTCCAACTGCCAGTCGATTTTTCGCTGGAAACAGAGAAGATTAAAGCTGCCGTTACAGACGACACCAAAATCATGTGTCTCTGTAACCCCCATAGCCCCTCAGGCACGCTGTATAGCAAAAAAGCCATAATGGATCTTGTGGACTTCTGTCATAAAAAAGACGTAATCTTCAGCGTAGACGAGAATTACATAGAGTTTGCTGAGGAAGGCGATAGAAACACCGTGGCGGGCATGGTTAAGGACTATGAGAACCTCTTTGTCATCCGTAGCGTCACCAAATTCTATGGCTTGGCTGGACTCCGCTTCGGCTACGCCATCGCCGCAGAAAATCTCATCGACAAGTTGGAGACGATGCGGCAACCATGGAGCATCAACGGCTTAGCTCAAGTCGCCACGTTAGGCGCTTTTAGCGACACCGAATTCATAGAAGGCACCAAGGCAACCATCACTAAGAACCGCGGTGAACTCGCAAAGGCACTGGGCGAAATCGAAGGCTTACACGTTTACCCATCAACAACCAACTTCCTGCTGGTTAAGATTTTGAACCGTAAACTGACATCGACTATGCTTAAGGAGTCGCTGGCAAAAGAGCGCATATTGGTTCGGGACTGCTGCACATTCATGGGCATGGACGATAGTTACATCCGCATAACAGTCCGCTCAGCAAAGGACAATCAGAAGCTAGTTGAAACGATAAAGCAAGTGATGGCAAAGCAACTTTAGAAAATTGTTTTCATCCAATTTTGTTCTTTGTAGAGACTCTATGGGCAATAACATGATTAATTATCAAAATATTTAATATTAACTATTTATTTTCCGAATATAAAGGGGAATATGATGGGGCAAAAAATAAAGTTAACCCTAATCACAGGCCGAACCATAGACCAAGGCGTAGGCAAAGAAATCGGAAAAGGCTCCCAAGAATACCTAGAAACCGCTGCAATCTGCATGTTAGATCCAACAGACATGGATAAGCTCGGCGTAAGAAATGGAAGAAACGTGGAAGTCAACTCCAAGTTCGGCTCAGTCGTCGTTAAAGCCCAAAGGTTTCCACGCGGTGCCCACCCTGGATTAGCATTCATGCCTTGTGGTTTGTGGGCAAACGCCGTCTGCGGCGACGACACCTACAGCATGGGCATGCCCCTGTTCAAAGGCTTCACAGTTGAAGTTGAAGCTGCCCCAGACAAACCCATCTTAACCCTAAACGAGCTCCTAAAAGAAGAATACGGAAAGGAAATGCCATGACAGTTTTTAAAGCAGTGGTTTGCCCAATCTGCGGCTCCCTATGCGACGACCTCGAAGTAACCGTGAAAAACAACAAGATTGTAAAGATGAAGAATGGCTGTGCTGTTTGCGAAGCAAAGATGGTACATGGTTACAACAGTGAAGAGCGAATCTTAGAACCGATGATTCGAAAAGACGGCAAACTCGTTCCCGTTACCATGGATGAAGCCATAAAAAAATCTGCCCAAATCCTAACCGACGCCAAATACCCCCTGCTGTTTGGTTGGGAATGCTGCACCGGCGAAGTCCAGCACATCGGTGTAGAGTTAGCTGAGGAATTAGGTTCAGCCCTCGATAATGTTTGCAGCATCTGTCATGGTCCCTCAATGATGGCGCTCCAAGAAGCAGGTCTCCCCACCGCCACTTTAGGCCAAATCCGCCACCGTGCAGACCTTATAATTTACTGGGGGTCTAACCCTTGGGCTTCCCATCCGCGGCATGTGGAGCGGTATACGATGTTTCCGGAGGGGCGTTTTGAGAAAAGCGAATGGAAAAGCTACATGCAAAAAGTAAAGGCGAACGCGGGTAAAAGAAAATTTGAGGCTGTTGCCCGCAGAGAAGAAATAGATTATCAGCCGCCTCCTCGCCCGCAAACTTGCACGGTGGATGCGCCGCCACAGACAATCCACAAGATGGGACGCAAAATGATAGTTTTTGACCCCATCAAAACCATGACTGCTGAAGCTGCCGATTACTTTGTGCAGGTTGAACCAAACAAGGACTATGAAGTAATTGAAGCCCTCAGATGCTTAGTTAACGACCAAGAAATCGACGTTGAAAAAGTCGGCGGCATCCCAGTGGATTACCTAAAAGAAATCGCGGATGCCATGGTAAACTGCGAGTTTGGCGCTATCTTTTTTGGGTTAGGCATGACTGCGTCGGCGGGCAGGTTTAGAAACGTCGAAATAGCAATCAAACTAGTCCAAGACCTCAACAAAAAAACCAAGTTTGTAATCACACCTATGAGAGGGCACTTCAACATTGCAGGCGCAAACGTGGCGTTTGCTTGGCAAACCGGCTACCCCTACGCAATCGATTTTTCACAGGGGTATCCGCAGTATAATCCAGGGGAATACACAACTATCGATTTGCTAAAACAGGGCGACATCGATGCAATCCTTGTCATTGGAGCAGACCCAGGAGCGCACTTTCCTAAGCCGTCGATGCAGAAGATGATGAAGCACCCCACGATTGTCATTAACCCCGATTGGAACTGCACCTCAAGAGTCGGCGACGTAGTTTTCCCCACACAATGGTGCGGCATAGAACGGGAAGGCACCGCTTACCGCATGGACACTGTGCCCATTATGCTGCGTAAAGTTGTGGAGCCGCCGCCGGGAGTCCCCTGCGATGAGGAAATCCTGCAGAGAATACTCAATGAAGTCAGGTTGATTAAGGCTAAGCAAAATCAAAAGGCAGCGCCTAAGAAAGCCAAGGAAGTATCATTCAAAGTTGCTAGACCAAAGATCGCTGCGCCGCTGGTTGTAAAAGAGAGCAGAAAACAAAGAAAACGGGCTTTAGCGTAGCCACACCTTCCTTTCTTTATCGGGATAGGTCTCGTGCAGCTTTTTGAAGTTTATTTTGAATTGGCAACTGGTAGGGGCATTTGGGTTCGCATTCCCCGCAGCCAGTGCATCGGTCGGCTTTGACTTCTAAGCCGCCGTAGAGCGTCCCAGCCCAACTGGACAAGCCGTAGATTTCGGCGAAATCGTGGAACCGCATCACCGCGGGAATGTTGATGTTTTCTGGGCAGGGCATGCATTCTCCGCAGTCGCGGCAGTAATTGCTTAAGTCAAAACTGAAACGCTTAGTCTCCTCCTCTGTTAAGGCGTTGTAGTTTTGCCCTGTTTTAGCTGCCACTTCAACTTCATGGATATTTCGCATCCCAGGAATAACAGCAGAAATATCCTGTGAAAGCGCAAATCTCAGCGAACTTGTAGCTTGTTCATCGACTGTTTCGCCAAGAAGCGGTTTAACTTCGGGTTCTGCTGCTAGAAGGGAAAGCTGCGGTTGATACAGGCAGGTAATCAGATTGGAGGTTTTGAGAAAAAAGGTTTCATGGCGACGACACCCACGTCAAGTGCTTTGGCAACAGGTAACAGTTCCTCAAGTGCTTGTCTAGTAACAAAGTTGATGGGTACAAGAACAGTGTCGAATTCGCCGCTTTGGAGAGCTTTCGCTAAAACTCGTGGCTTATGCCCGGTTATGCCGATGAATTTGACTAAACCAGTTTTTTTTGCATCCTTACAAGTCTGAAGCGAACCATCTGGACCCATGGCTTTCCTGAGCGTTTTTTCGTCATCGATACCGTGGAGCTGAATGATGTCTAGGCAGCCAGTTTTTAGGCGTTTGAGGCTTCTCTGGAAGTCTTCAAGGGACTCTCTTTTTGTGCGTGAACCCGTCTTAGTAGCGATGACGCATTGGTCTCGTACATCTTTTAGGGCTTCGCCAATTTTCTCCTCACTGTCCCCGTCGGTAACCGCTGTGTCAAAATAATTGACGCCTAAATCAAACGCGTGCCTAAGGACATTGACTGCTTCTGTAAAACTGAGCTCAGCAATCCATGTACCGCCAAAGCCCACCTGAGAAACCCACAGGTTTGTTCGTCCAAGCCGCCTCTTATCCAACGCCCTCACCTATTTTTTGGCTACCCAAAAGCTCATCTCGGGCCTGCATAGCAAGCGGTAAATTGGGAAAATGGGGTTTGGCGCGAACGTGGCGGTTTGGTAGTAGTCGGTGCGGTCGTAAGAGCGGAAACCTGCGGTTTTGAAGATGTGGGCGATGACTTGGTGGTTCATGGGGTGGTCTTTTTTGTGCCAGTAATCCGACAATGTATAATCAATCATTGGCACGTGTAAGCCGCTTAGCATGAAGTAGAGGCTGTTTATCATGGGCACCGAGTGAAAGTAGATGCCTTTAACCATGGTCGCCATGCCGCTGGGCTCTTTTACCCAGTAGTAGGGTGAGGCTTCGTGGTCGATGTAGATTACGCCGCCCTTCTTGAGGTAACCAATCACCGCCCTAAGCGCCGTGGGGTAGTCGGGGAGGTGGTGAAGCACACTGTAGAAGGTGATTAAGTCAAACTGTCCCTGCTCAAAGTACAACTCTTCAATCGGGGAATTGATAACTGTTAAACGACTGGGCAGGTATGACACGTATTTTTCTTGGAGAATGCGACACATATCCGGCGAAATGTCCGTGGCGGTCACGGTGTAACCCATATGCAACAGTTTACCAGTCAAGTTGCCAGTGCCAGCACCCACGTCAAGCGCCTTTTTTTGGTTGTTGTCGATGCGGCTGTCGATGGCTTTGAGTTTGGCGGTTATGCGTTTCTGCTCTCTTTTGCTGTAGACCTCTGGATGGAGCGCCTCGTAGTATTTAGCTTCCGAACGATGCACTGCTACGTTGGCTTGGTGAATTTGGTCTCTAAGAGATGCATCGTTACCCAATCGTTTTCCGTCCAGAGGCAGATTAAACTGGTTGTATGTTAATTTTCCAGTTAATATATAATTTGAAGATTTAGCCGAGCATCATTGGAGCTTTCTTAATAGTAGTCCACAAGCCATCCCGCTTAATCTTATGCAAGATACGCTTTGGCGACTTGTTGAAGCTCATGTGGAACTGGCGCTGAATCTTTAGCAGTGAGTCGTAGTCGAAGTCGGCGGTTTTGACGTAGGCGGCGTAGTCTTCGATTTTGCTGTAGAGGTGGTTCTGCATGACTTCGTCGTACATGGGGCTGCCGGGTACGGCGATGTAGATGTTCCAGCGGCAGAAGTCAGGGTCAAGTTTGCGGGCGAATTTGAAGGAGGCGTTCATGTCCTCAACTGTTTCGCCGGGGGTACCCAAAAGGAAGGAGCATGCGGTCATGACGCCTTCGTCACGGCACATCTGGAACGCCTTATCCATTTGCTCGACGGTGACGCCCTTGTTAATCTTTTCGAGAATGCGAGGGGAGCCTGATTCTACGCCGAACCAGATTGTTCTGCAGCCTGCGGATTTCATTTCTTGGATGAGTTCTCTTGAGAGGAGGTCGGCTCGGGTGTCGCAGACCCATTGCAGGTCCAGTTTGTTTTCACGCATCAACCGACAGAGCTCTAGGGTTTCTTTCTTTTTGATGGTAAAGTTGTCGTTGATGAAGTAGATGCCTCTGGTGCCGAAGTTGTTCATGAGGTACTTTATTTCGTCTACGACCCGTTGGGGGCTAAAGGTGCGGCAGGTTCTGCCCATCAACCCTGTGGTTTCGCAGAAGGCGCAGCTAAAGGGGCAGCCGCGGGCGATGCTCATGTTGTCCACGGGTTTAACGTCTGGGAGGTACTCCATTTCGCGGACGTACTTGTCCATGGGCAGCAGGTGCCAAGCGGGAAAGGGAATTTCATCCATGTTAGCGATAAATTGGCGTTGGTTTTTGACGATTCCACCGTCACTTCGGTAGGCAAGCCCAGCAATCTTGGCTGGTTCACAGGTCTTGTCGCCTTTAATGAGGTAGTTAGCAAGTTGCACCATCGCCCGTTCGCCTTCCCCCATTACGACGTAGTCGACTTCGGGGTTTGTGAGCAAGGTCTCAGGTTCATAGGACGCGTGCCAGCCGCCAATCACCACTTTGCAAGATGGCACTGCTTCTTTTACTGCCCGCGCGGTTTCGATTACGCGGCTGTAAGTAACTGAGCTGCAGGTTATGCCAAGGATTTCCGGCTGGAGTTTGGCTGCTTCTGCTTTGATTTCTTCAAGCGGCTTCTCCAGTAGGTAGTTATCGATCATTTGGACTTCAAAACCGCTTTTCTCCACTGCAGCGGCAACGTAGGCTAAGCCCATGGGGATGAATCTTCTTCCATGTATCCAAGGTCCCTTTGTTGGGGGTGCAGGCGTCATAAGCAAAATCAAGGGGTATACATCCTAAGTGTGCGAGTGGAATAGGTACTATGGAGGACTGTAAAAAAGTTTACTTAAAACAGCCCAAACCCACCAAAAGAGGCGATGAGGGTTGTTTCAGCACTGCCAAAATTGTTTACATTTTTTGATTGCGTTTAGGAAATGTTTTAAGCAGCCCAATGTTGTATTTTGCAACAAAAAGGGCACCAGTGAATCCAATGAAGCCGCATGTGACACTTATCAATCCACCCACCCCCCTAGGGACGATGGGGCACTTACCTTTTGCAGTCTTAGGTTTAGGCTACCTAGCGGCTGTCCTAGAAAAAAACAATTTCCAAGTGGACGTTATCGACTGCCAGGTATCCAAGCTAACATTCGAGCAGACTAAAGAAGAAATAGCAAAGCGCAAACCAGACATAGTCGGCTTAACCGCGAGCACCCTCTCCTACAAGTCAGGACTAAAGATCATCCAGTTAGCCAAAGAAGTCAACCCAAACATCTTAACTCTGATGGGTGGACCACACGTTACCTTCTGGGACACACAAGCACTCGAAGAATGCCCACAACTCGACCTCATCGTGCGCAAAGAAGGCGAATACACCCTGTTAGAGGTCGCCCAAAGAGTTGAGGCTAAGCAGGGTTTTGAGGGCGTTTTAGGCATAACCTACCGCAACGGCGGCAAAATCGTCAAAAATGAGGATCGCCCCTACATCGAAAACCTCGATGAACTGCCCTACCCAGCAAGGCACCTCTGGCCGATGGAACAACTGCGCAAAAACGAGGACATCATATACTTAATCGCCAGCAGAGGATGCGTGTTCTGGTGCAACTTCTGTGCCACCGTCCGAATGCATGGGCGGAAATACCGTTTCAGAAGCCCCGAAAGCGTGGTCGAGGAACTTGAATACCTCCACAAAACCTTCGGAGTAGACACATTCACGTTCTGCGATGACGCCTTCACAGTAGACCAAGCCCGCGTTGAAAAGATTTGCAGAGAAATCCTCGACCGCAAACTACAGATTAAATGGAACTGCGGGACCCGCGTGGACATGCTCACCAAAGAGCTTCTAATCAAAATGAAGGAAGCTGGCTGCATCTCCGTTTGGTTTGGTGTCGAGTCGGGTACCCAGCAGGTTCTCGACGAGATGAACAAGGGCATCACCACCGAACAAACCGTCAGAGTGCTAGGCTGGGTCAGAGAAGTCGGTTTGAGGCCTGTTCCAAACGTCATCTTAGGCTTCCCAAGCGAAACCAAAAAGTCTGCGTGGAGAACCATCCACTATGCCGAGAAACTCAGCCCCAAAGACGTGCCCTTCTACAACATCGCAACACCGTTCCCCGGCACACCCATGTACGATCAAGTGGTGGAAAATGGCTGGCTCAAAGTCACCGACTTCGACAGGTACGACACAGCCACGCCCATCTTTGAAACGCCGCTGCTAAAGATGAAAGTGCTCAAAGAGATCAGGCAGCAAGCGTTCAACCATTTCTATCTGCGACGCGCCTACTACCTTGACAAGTCACGGCGATTCAAGATTTCCACTGCTCTAACGGTGGGAATCAACTTTGCAGGGTTCATTAAATCCAAGCTAAAAGCCCTCTAACCACGGCTCTTTTACACCCAAGTCGAGGCATTTTCCGCTTTTTATGTTGTCTTTCTGGTCTGGGATGCAACATTTGGTGTGCTTCGTAAAATCTGTAAAATATATATGGTTCAGCTCGTATTAGAGCTATCTAACAACGCATACTAGGGAAGAGAAATGACCATCCACATCACGTTGGTAAATCCTCCATACCCCATCGGGTCACACTTGCACCCGCCGTTCCTCCCGTTGGGTCTTGGCTACTTAGCAGCAGTTTTGGAGAAAAACAACTACAAAGTCGACGTAATCGATTGCCAAGCCCTAAAAATCGGCTATGACGAGGCAAAACAAGAAATCAAAAACCGCCAGCCCGACATAGTCGGAATCACATCCACCACCTTAACCTACAAATCCGCCCTCATACTCATCAAAGCCGCAAAAGAAGTCAACCCAAACATCTTAACCATATTGGGAGGACCACACGTTACCTTCTGGGATACACAAGCACTAGAAGAGTGCCCCGAACTCGACGTGGTCGTACGCCGTGAAGGGGAACAGACAATTCTGGAATTAGTCCAGAAAGCAGAGGCTAAGCAAAGCTTCAAAGACATTTTAGGCATCACCTTCCGCGAAAACGGAAAAACAATAAAAACCGAAGACAGACCCTGGCTAGAAAACCTTGATGAGTTGCCCTTCCCAGCCATCCACCTCTGGCCCATCGAGAAAATGCGCAGCTTCGGCGAAGTAATCTTCCCATTAACCACCAGCAGAGGATGCGTGTTCTGGTGCAACTTCTGCACTGCCGTCCGCATGATGGGCAGAAAATACCGCATGCGAAGCGTCAAAAACGTAGTTGACGAACTCGAATATCTGCACAAGACCTTCAACGCTGAACACTTCACCTTCTACGACGACGCCTTCACCGTTGATCAGGCAAGAACCGCAGCGATGTGCCAAGACATCTTGGACCGTGGATTGAAGATTCGGTGGAACTGTGAAACACGCGTTGACATGGTTACCAAAGAGTTGATGCTTAAGATGAAGCAGGCAGGCTGCACCGATGTCTGGTTCGGCGTCGAATCGGGTTCAAACAAGGTTTTAAACGCCATGGATAAGGGCATCAGCATCGAACGCACCCAGCAGGTCTTCAAATGGGCACACGAAATCAAATTGAGGACCGTTGCCAACGTCATCTTGGGCTTCCCAGCGGAAACAGAAGAGAGTATCTGGGAAACCGTCCATTTCATAGAGAAACTTGAACCAGACGACGTCGGCTACTACATCGCCACCCCCTACCCAGGGACACCCATGTACCAGCAGGTTAAAGACAGCGGCGCTCTGCAAATCTTCGACTTCGACAAATACGACACAGCCACCCCAACCTTCAAGCTAGACCACCTGACCATGGAGCAACTCCGAAACGTACGGGAGCAAGCCTTCCACAGCTTCTACCTCCGCCCAGGCTACGCGATTAAAACCGTCGTTAAAGGCGGGGTCTACGGTCGCGCCTCGTCAATGCTGGTTTTAGCTCACTATCGAAGGGCACTCCGCGATAAATTCTCTGGCAAAAAATCAGCTTAGCCCTTTTTTCGGCTAGCTTAACCTATTTTTTCTTTTCTTCTTATCTCTAAAAGTGAGGCTTTATATCAGATTTAAGCACCTTCATCCTCGGGGATAAAAATTGAAAGTCGCCGCTATGTGGAGCGGAGGAAAAGACAGCTCGCTAGCCACCTACGACGCCATTCTAGAGGGGCACACAGTCACCGACATCGTCAGCTACAGCTACAAAGGAGCGGCCCAAGCCAACCCCAACATGCCCGTCAGCCCATTAAGCCGAATTTTTAGTGCTGTGGGGCGAGTCGCGCCAAGCATAGTGGGCAACCTTGCAAGCGTCATCTACGGCAAAGACCTCAGCACCATGATTCCTCATGAAGTCGCCCCAGAAATCATCCAAAAACAAGCAGAAGCCTTCGATGTGCCATTGGTTCAAGGCGAGGTGCGATGGGACACCATCGATATGTTCCTAAAAACCAGCATCCGCGGGCTCAAAACCGAAGGAGTGGAGGGACTGGTTTTCGGGGTTGCTCCACCAACTTTCCCGTTGGATACAAGCGAGAAACTCCGCGAATACCAGACGCTCGTCGCGCATAAGGAGTGGATGAACCGCATCTGCCACGAATTAGACGTGAAGCCGTTGACGCCGCTTTGGGAAAGCACCCCCGACCAGATATTAAGAGACCTCGTCGCCAAGGGCTTTGAAACGATAATTTTGGTGGTGGATTCGAAGTATTTTGGCGAGGAATGGTTGGGCAAAAAAATCGACAAGGACTTCCTCGACGCCGCTTACAAACTGCAGAAGCAAAAGAGCGTGCACGTCGGAGGCAGCGGCTACCACACATTGGTGTTGGATGCACCGATGTTTAAGAAACGCCTAAAAATCCTCAAAAGCCGCAAGGTTTGGAAGCGGGGCTACGGGGTACTCGAAATCGACAAGTTGGAATTGGCTGAGAAACAGTAAAAACAGCAAAATCAACTTTCCTCGTTCTTTTGCAGGTTTTTTTTGAAACTATATAAACCGTCTCAGAGTATATTTGTGGAAATTACCTCGGGGCTCGATATGTCGATGGCGGAGAAGAAAAACGTGAAGGTAGCCTTAGTTAACCCGCCGATAACGGAGGGAAGCTTCCGCCACCAACTCTACCTGCCCATGGGACTCGCCTACTTAGCAGCGGTTCTGGAACAAAACGGCGTCGAAGCAAAAATAATCGATTGCCAAGCCCTCTACATAGACCACGAACACCTAAAAACGGAGCTAAGCAGCTTCCAACCCGACATCGTCGGCGTAACCTCCATCGCACCCCTGATGAGCTCCGCCCTGCGGTCGGCGAAAGCTGCCAAAGAAGCCCTGCCCGGCGTCGAGGTCGTTATGGGTGGACCCCACGCCACGTTTATGGATGAGCAAATCATCGCCGAGCAGCCCTCTGTGGATTTGATTGTGCGGGGTGAAGGCGAAGAGACTCTGCTTGAAATCGCCCAGTCCATAGGCGACCGCAAAAAACTCCACGACATAAAAGGTATCACCTTCAAAGAAGGCGACAAAGTCCAGCGTACCCCCAACCGCCCATTCATCGCAGACTTAGACTCATTGCCAAGGCCAGCCTACCACCTCTTTGACCTCGATAAATACCGCCTCTTCGGCAAACGGTTGCTGCCAGTCATCACAAGCCGAGGCTGCCCCTTCCAATGCAACTTCTGTGTCGCCACCCGCATGTTTGGCAAAGAGTACCGTATGCGAAGCGCTGAAGGCGTGCTTGACGAGTTGGAGTGGCTTAAGAACACGCATGGCGCAGAAGCCTTCACCTTCTATGACGACACGTTAACGTTTAACAAGGAACGCCTCTTCAAAATTCTCGACGGCATGAAAAGCCGAGGCATCAATTTGCCCTGGGACTGCCAGACACGGGTCGATCAGGTTTCGCCTGAGATTTTGAGCCGGATGCATGCGGCGGGTTGCGAGCAGGTGTTTTTCGGCGTGGAGTCAGGCTGCCAAAAAGTCCTCAACGCCATAAGCAAAAAAACCCGTGTCGAACAGAACGAGAAAGCCATCAAAATGGCCAAAGACGCAGGCTTATTCGTAACTATCTCGCTAATCATCGGCTACCCGGGCGAAACACAGGACACACTTAGGGAGACGTTGACGTTTGTCCAGAAAACCAAACCCGACGACGTCTACGTCTGTGTAGCCACGCCCTTCCCAGGAACCGAACTCCGCGCAGCTGTGGAGCGTAACGGCTGGAAAATCTCCGACAATTTCGACTGCTTCGACACCATGACACCCGTCTTCGAAAACCCAGAGTTATCGCTTACACCAGAGGAAATCAAAACTTTCCGCGAACAATTCTACGACAGCATCTACTCCCCAAGCTACGTTGCACGGCACCTGCTTAGTCGCAACACGTACAGCCGCATGATGGCACGAACAGCAGCAAACCACATACTATGGCGACTACGGTCGGCTAGGAAAACCAAAAAGACTACTGCAGAACCGCAAGCCTAAACGGGCAACACTTTGGTTCATACTTGTTTTCTCTTGTTACGTACAAGCACTATCGCTATCAAGGGTACAACTACAAACAAAGGCAAAATCATAGCCATAGGAAACTCGGGAACAGTAGGCGAAGGAGATACTGAACTATAGGTTTAAGGGATACTTACCGTTTGTGTGTTACTCCAATCACTTTCTGCTAAGGTTGTTTCAACCTGACCGCCAAACATACTATTAGAAGGAACATACCCTCTCTCAAATGCCTTCACTTGAAAGTCAGTTTTACCTTCGGGTACGTAAATATCCGCCCAACCCCTATAGAACCCTTCATAAGTTACTCCGTCGGATGAAGAAAAAACTAGAGTAGTATAAGTAGTAGAGTTGGACATTTGCGGACTATTCATAGTCATAGGAAAAACAAGGGTCCAATTATCATTTCCAAAGTGACCCTTAACTCGAATGTTATAATAAATCCCATATACATCAGTCCATTCCTGATTTCTTATCTCAAGGTTATTGTTTTGTTTGTGACATGCTGGGCAGGGTTTGTTATGCTCTTGCCTGTATAAGGGTCGGTAGAAGTGGTTTGCGGGATATCATACGATCTATCGGCCCAATGAACTGAGAATTGGGGAACAGACGGCTTGGGGTTTGATTGAGCAGATGCAAATTCAACCGTAATAAGAGCCATAAAGGGAACTGTAATCACAAGGAGTATTGCCAAGTAGCTATAAGCATTCTTCATACCTTGCTGTTAGAACCATTTTTAATAAAAGGCTTCTTGTAAACATCCCTTGACTAAGAATAGTTTAGGTTTCTTGACTAAGTTATGTCAATGTTGTTTGGCGAGTAGTTCCCTGTGTGTCATGATAAGATGGCGGTTTAGGAGTTAAAGAGAAAAGAATCCAGCTCTGGGCAAGTATTAAATATTCTAAAATTGCAAGAAAGGTCTTGTTGGAAGGTAGCTGTTTGGGGAACCTCAGGTCAGACCTTGTTTTAGTTTTATGTTTTGGAGTTGCTGGGGCAGTTTTAGTTGTTCTAGGATTAATACTTCTGTTGCTGGGGTTTGCGCCTGGCAAATTTGCACTGCTTTTTGTTTTTGGGTTAGGCTTGATTATTGCTGCTTACGCTCTTGCAGCCGAATTTGGATTCGTTGAAAAGTGGTATGGTAGCGGTGCATCGTAGCAATAGAACAGGAAACCCAGTCGAGATTATCTTTTTAGACGACGGCAAAGAAATGATTCAGAGGTAGAAAGTAATACCTCATGTTCGTTGATGTCTAAGCGCTATAGCAGCAACTAACGCAACCAAAAGCAATGGCAGAATTATCAGTGCTGAAAACTCAGGAACGTAAACTGGCGCTTGCGGAGTGTCAAGGCTAACTGGTTCTGCCAGTGGGTAATGGTCTATGTTATAGTTTGGTATTGCATGAGTGCGGTCCATGCCATCAATAGTTACTCCGTAAGGAGTATCTGCAACCCCATTTTTGTCGCTTGAGGCATGGGGATATTTTGTTTGGTAATCACTCCAGTAATTGCCAAATCCACCGTCATCCCAAGAATTGGCATTAGTTCCCGAAACTAACGCGTTTCGTGAATTGTTAATCAGATTGTTGAGGTAAAAATGGTTGTGTTTAGCATCAAAAGACGCCCAGATGCCAACGCCCTCCCGAACACCAACGTCTGTACGGTTTTTATGGTTTCCTATATTATTGTAGTTAATTGTATTATCTTGGGAGCTTGAAAGAACAATTCCATATCTGTTTGAATCTATACTGTTATTAAAAATATGGTTGTTATTGCTCGATGAATATAACGAAATTCCGACTTCTGAATTATTAATTATGCTATTACAGTAAATGTCGTTGTTGCTTGATCTAGAAGACTTAACGCCGTCACCATTACCTACTATGGTGTTTTCGTATATTTTGACATTTGAAGAAGCTTCAAGACGAATGCCCCAGCCCTCATAGGCAATACCATTAAAGTAAACATCATGAAAATCGCTGATGATTGTATTGGTGATTGTCACATTGTTTACGTGATTCAAACGTAAGCCTATACTTCCAGTCCAGTTTTCCCTCTCAGTCGCCAAAGTTGACATATCAAGATTAAGGCTGAAGCCATTGCCAAAAATTGCTATGTTGCTGCATTCTACGGTTATTGAGCCGTAAATATCTCCTGTTAAGAAGTAAGTATTTCCTTCTCTTTTGATGGGAACAGATGCGTTGTTGGGGGTTATTGTGCCGTCGGCGTTGATGACGATGCTGCCTTGGATAGTTTGCCCTTTTACAGATGGGTTTGGGGTAAGGAACAGAGCTATCAGAAAGAGCGCTGTGAGGATAAGAGGGAAAATACTGATTTTTTTCATAATTAGCTTTAGCCATTTTTGTGATAAAAGGTTTCCCCAGATATCTTAATAGCAATAATTCGGCTTGAATTTGTGACTGTTTATTGCTGTTCTTGTGAATAAAAAATAGCAGTCGATACATGCTTCCGCATCCACCCACACCAAAACAGACGCCCAAAACAACCCCAAAAAGCAACCGCCCCTATTGCCTTCTTGTGGTGCCCCTAAACCGCCATATTCACGTAAGGAGAAAAAACGTCTTTCTATATATAATGGGGGATAGGTCGGCAGAGGGGCAAACGGTTTTTCGTGTTGAAGCCTGTTCTGCTTGAGGAAGCCGCCACAACCAGCCTACAAGTCGTAGCAGACGTTGACGCAAAAAAGCAATCTGTAGCACAATCAACTGGTTGTTGTTGTGTATAGCGGGTTCCCAGCAACAACAACTAAAGAAAAAAAGGCTGGTTTGAAGATTTATTAAAACCCTTGCGCCTCCTTTTTTGGAGAAACCAGCTTGTCATACGACGAAAACACAGTACTCGACATAATCGAAAAAACCAGCAAAAGCGTAGTCAACATATCCACCGTCAAGCTGGTCCACAACATCTTCTACCGAGCCGTACCCGTCGGAGGCATGGGGTCAGGCACCATAATCGACGGCAGCGGCTTAATCCTAACCAACAACCACGTTGTTGGAGGAGCAGAAAAAATCAACGTCACCCTCCACAACAACCAAGTCGTCGAAGGCACAATCGCCGGCTCCTGCGCCATGCAAGACATAGCCGTCATAAAAATCAACGCCAAAGACATAGAGCCTGCCCAGTTAGGCGACTCGGATAAGCTGCGTATGGGGCAACGGGTTTTCGCCATCGGCAACCCCTTCGGTTTGGCAGGCGGGCCCAGTGTGACCAGCGGCGTGGTGAGCGCCATAAACCGAACCATCGAATCCGAGCGGGGCTTAATCGAGAATCTGGTGCAGACTGATGCTGCGATTAACCCGGGCAACAGCGGCGGCCCCCTCGTCGATGTATCGGGTAAAGTGGTAGCGATTAACACTGCGATTATTCCTTATGCACAGGGCATAGGGTTTGCCATACCCATAAACTCGGCTAAAGCCTGCACCAACGAAGTCATGAGCAAAGGCGTAATGCACAAGGCTTGGCTGGGCATCGTGGGATTAACTTTGACCCCACAAATCGCCCGCTACTACGGTTTTCCAGTCGATTACGGCGTGTTGGTAACTAAGGTGGCGTTAGGTAGCCCCGCACACACTGGAGGCATGGTGGACGGCGACATCATTTTGCAGGTTGGCAACCGCCAAACCCGGACGATTGAGGAGTTAGTCGATGAAGTTCATAAGCGCAGTGTCGGCGAAGTCGTGAGGGTTTTTGCAGTCCGAAATGGTCGTCAGCACTATTTTGATTTGAAACTAAGCGAGGCACCATAGACATGAGCGAAGCTGAAATCCAAGACATCCTCGAAAGATACAAGGTAATTGCAGTAGTTGGGGCATCCAACCAAATCGGTAAACCCAGCCACCGCGTCACCGCCTACCTCAAACAACACGGCTACAAAATCATCCCAGTCAACCCCAACATCGACAAGCTGTTCGGAGAAAAAAGCTACCCAAACCTACTGGAAATCCCTGAAAGAATCCAGAAGACCATAGATATCGTGGATATTTTCAGGAAAGCGGAGGATGTGCCGCCGATTGTGGAGCAATCCATAGAGCTCAAGCGCAGGGTTGGGCGTCCATTTGTGGTTTGGATGCAGCTACACATCGTAAACGAAGCGGCGGCTGAGGCAGCACGAGGGGCAGGGTTGGTTGTGGTTATGGATAAGTGCATGATGCATGAGCACCTGCACATGCGCGCAAACCAAGCTTAGATGGCGCCGAGCAGCAGTGAAACCACCGTGGCTATGATAACGATTGCCAGGGTTTCGGCGAGCGTAACTTTCCAGTTGATGCGGGTTTTTTTGGAGCGGTACCGCACAAGGAATATGCCCACTATGGCTGTGACTTCAGTGAGGGAAACGATGAGGTTAAGAGGGTAATAATCCGCCAACGCCAAATACGTTGCTATAGGAATTATTCCCGCGATGAATGTTGTGACACCTGAAATTATGGCTCCATAAACGTTGGCTCTATGTATCTCCTTGCCCAGCAACGTGAAGAGTTTCTGGACAAGCAGCAAGGACTTGGCGCGTTCTTTTTTGTCTGGTATGTCGCTTAAACTGTAGTTCATGAGGTTTTGAAGTGTCATGATGTCAGCTAAGTCTGCGGTGATACCGCCTAGAAGGAAGCTGGAGAAATTGGTAATGGCTACTGCACTTAGCGTGAGGAGGGCAGCGAAGATTAGTGTTGGAGTGTTACTCAAAAGCGTGGCAGTACCTGTTAGGGTGGAGATGAAAGCGGAGAGAATAACCACTAGACTGGTTATGGAACCGTCTACTAAGCCTGCCACGATCTCCATGATAGGCTCTTTTTTTAGCAGAAGGCTTTCCCATTCTTTTTTCAGCCTCAGCCCCTGCGCCGTCAATGACACAGTCTCTTCTCTCTCAGCTATGAGACCTTCAGAAGCCATTTCTTTGAGGGCTTTGTCAAGCTCACTAATTTCGATACAGGCATAGGCGGCGCAGACACGGTCAATGCGGTTTTTTAATGTGGACCGTTTGACTCGAGCGCCTTTTTTGAGGTTGAGTAGGACAATAACACGGATAACGTCGGGTAATTCTTGAATTTCGAACGACACTAAGGGGCACCGTTATAAACAACACTCATCTATTCGCTATGCGGAACTAATAACTTTTTGTGCGTACATTGATGCTTTCCACGTATAGAATCAAGGTTTTCTGAAGATGTTAATGCTCGTGGTCTGGTTCATGCAAGTTTCCAAAAGCGTTCTGCACCACTTCGTTTAGGGCGGGGTGGATATGCATGCCCCTTGCGATTGGACCGTAGTCGCCATTGCCAGTGACCATGGCGTTGGTGATTTCTTGGATGAGAATTGAGGCTTCAGGACCAATGATGTGGGCTCCCAGGATTTTGCCCGTTTCCTTCTCCACGATAACCTTCACGAAGCCCTCGGGGAACCCCATAGCTGCACCCATCGCCGTATCCTTGTAGGCTGCTTTGCCCACGACTATGTTGTAGTGTTTTTTTGCTTCTTCCTCTTTTAATCCCACGGCGGCGATTTGGGGATGCGTAAAGACGCCATGTGGGGTGGCAAAGAAATCCATCGGTGCTTTGTGGTCATGGCTACTGTTGTGCCACACTATGCCTGCCTCGTAGTTGGCTGAGTGCTTAAACATCTGTTTGCCGATGGCGTCGCCAAACGCGTAGATGTGTTTTTTGCTGGTTTCTAAGTATTCGTTGACTGCGACAAAGCTGTGTTCGTCAAGTTTGACACCGGTTTTTTCTGGGTGCAATAGATAGGCGTTGGAAGCTCTGCCAGTTGCCACCATCAAGGCTTCGGCTGTGAAGGTTTTTTTGGAGCCGTCCAAGCGGTTCTGGGCGACGAGTGTTTTCATGCCGCCCTCCTGTTTGACTTCAAGCGCCTCGTACCCCGGGTAAATGTCAACGCGCCTACCCAGCTCTGTTTTAAGTAAATCCGAGATTTCAGGTTCTTCCTCTGGCAGCACGCGGTCGGAGCGCTGGATGACAGTGGTTTGGGTGCCGATTGCTGAGAAGAAGTGACCATACTCCATGCCAATATAGCCTCCGCCTATGATTATGATGCTTTTGGGCTGTGTTTTGAGTTGCAGCACGGTGTCGCTGGTTAGGTAGTCGACGGTTTGGATGCCGCTGACCGGTGGGACGACGGTGTGGGCTCCTGAGGCTATGAAGATGACTTTGGCTTTGACGGTATGGCTGCCGATTTGCATGGTGTAGTCGGAGATAAACTCGCCTGTCTCCTTAAACCATGTCATTTCTTGGGTGGCTTCGACGGCGGCGGCTTGCTGCCCAGTGTCATGGTCGACTAAGGTGTGCATGCGGTTCATTATGTTTTGGAAATCCACTTGGTCCACGGTGGCTTTGACGCCGAGTTTCCACGAATCCTTGATTGCTGTGAGGACGTCTGCGGGGTAAATCAGCATTTTCGAGGGCACGCAACCCAAATTTATGCAGGTGCCGCCCATGCGTCCATGCTCGACCAAAGCGACTTTGTAGCCGGATTCAACCGCGGCTGAAGCAACAAGCATACCTGAACCTGAACCTATAACCAACACGTCAAATTCTTCCATAAAGTAAGCCTCAGAGTATTTACAGTAAAATGGCGAATTTAAGCAAATAAACCTTTCAAGTGCAAACGCTTGCTTGAAAAAACTCTATAAGCGCACCCACCAATAGTTCAGTGGGGACCTGTTTGTCTAAGAAACCTTCAGCAGAAGAGCAGAAGAAAAAGCAAGCCTACTATTACGGCAAAGGCGAAAAGAAAGCCAAAGCAGTTAAAAAGTAGCTTTTGCCAAAAAGTTTGGTATGCAGCGCCTGTCGTGGACGGCGTCAAAGCCTTCTAATTCTTCCTTTTTTAGTGGTAACACCACCCGTGAAACCAACCCGTTTAAGCTGTAGGGTAAGCGGATTAGGCGGTACTCGCCCGAAGTGACCCACTCGTCGATATGGAACCCTGCTTGCTTAGCCTCTTTTGCCAATGCCAACCGCTCCTCAACACTCATCCCATAAGCGTCTCTGTCCAAAACGTGCACGTGGAAGCCCCTGCCCGAATAAACAACCCGCAAATCAGAAAAACGCCGCTCAAGAAACTCGTAGAGCCCAATGGCTTCTTTACGCACGATATCCAACTCTAACTCGCAGAAGCTCAAGCCCTGTTGCCGCTTCATTTTGTCTGCGAGTGTGCCGTGGATTGGACACGTGACGTTTTCCGGGTCTATGTCGAAGGCAAGTTCCTGCCCCAGTTTCTCCCCATTTGTGGTGTAGACGTTGCGGTCGTAGTAGACAGCTTCAGGTAGAAAATCAAGCACCTGAGCTTGCACGTCTTGGAGGTCTTTGTACTCGTCGATTATTATGGTGGTGGCGGCGTCTTCACGGTACTTTTCCAAGAAAATCTTAGTGTGCCTACCCATGATTACAGCGAATTTGCTCCTGTCCAGTCGGGACCCGAACCATTCTGCCACCTCTTGCGGTCTAAATTCGCTCGCGTAGAATTGCTCGCGCTCTTCGAGGGTGGAGTAGCGCATACCATTGGGCAAGTACTGTTGAACCATAAACCTCAACTGTAGGTTAGACTGGGTTGCCAAAATTCTTTGCGGATAAGTGTGGCTGCTTAAGAAATTGTGCTAGCATGGTTGCCGTCATAAAATAATTATGGCTTGTACAAATTATTAATATTTTGAAGGTGCTTTTTTGAATAGAAACAAAGCAACAAACTTGATTAAAGAAATCGCCAATGCTTGTGACGGCTTAGGTGAGGAGGGCATAATGTTGATGCCACCCAACGCCGACAACGTATTATCATATGGATACCAGTTACACATAAAATCAAGCTACAGTCAACAACATCTCGACTGCATACAATCAATCGTACAAAAACATAACCTGGCCCTTACCATAGAAAAACAAAAGGGCTTAATCATAATCTACATGCCAAGGGAGAAAACGACAGAAACCTAACATAGAAATCCTAATATCCCTGCTTACCCCAAAACTTAAGTGGTGAATTATTTTGCCAATGGACCCTGATTTTCAAACTAAACGCCAAGTTGTAAGCGAACATAACGGACACAAAGTTTGGGGCCCCGTTGAACCCCCAACCAAACTTGGAATCCATGGAACCAACGTAGCGGTGGACTGGGACTCCTGCATCGGAGACGGAGTCTGCGCAGACGTGTGCCCGGTTTCCCTCTACGACATGCTTGACGTGTCGGGGCATCCGCTGTCCAACAAAAAAGCTGACCCTGCCCGTGAAAACGACTGCATCCAGTGCCTCGCCTGTGAAATGCAGTGTCCTGCGGCAGCGATAAAAATCACTCCACCACCATAGAGCCTATGTCGGTTTAAGTGGCAAGAATTATATTTGTATACGCCCCAGTAGAATGCTATGAGCCAGCAGCCACCTGTCAAAACCATAGTTCTCCACCCAGCAGATGCACAAGCCAAAATCACAGACATAGTCGAAGCCATAATCTCAAGCATCATGGAAACAGGCGAAGCCAACGTTGTAGGCATAAACGACTCGATGTTTCTTGCCTGCAGCGCCATAAACATGGCAACAGAAATAGCCAAAGTCTACGTTGACGACATCGACATAGCCCCAGTTCAGGTGCCAACGCTTGGAAAAGTCTCCGTCATATCTGCGCATCTGTCGCAGAAGCAGGCTGGCGATTACTCGACGCTGGCTGAACAGGAAGAAAAGAAACTCACCGACGTTGGAGAGCAAACAATCAGCGTCAGCAGAGCCTCAACCATGGAGCGCCTCGTCACCATAACACTGCTGCGTTTGGCAAAGTTTGACGAGGTTAAAGTGGTTGCGGCTGGGGGCTCAATCAACGATGCCATAGCGCTTGCGCTCAAATTAACTGAGGGGCAAATCTCCAAAGAACCCGTGGGCATCAAACTGTTCCACCTCTATTCCATCATAATGCGCAATGACCCCACAAAAAGCATCGCCGCAGTGTCGATTTATCTGCAGAAAGGCGTGACTGCAAGGTATACTAAACGGCAAGGCGAAGTGCTAAAAAAACTAGAAACTGCAACTTAAAAAGAAAAAAGAAAGCGGGGTTATTTTACGAGGCTTAAGTTCCTGTTGACGTTGTCCCAGTTGACGATGTTCCAGAAAGCTTCAACGAATTTCGGGCGTTCATTCTTGTAGTCTAAGTAGTAGGCGTGTTCCCAAACGTCCAGAGCCATGATTATCTGGAAGTCAGGGAAGACATTGACGTTGTGCTTCTCTATCTGCATAATCAACGGTCTAGCGATGCATGGGTGAACAGCCAGCGCTGCCCATCCCGAGCCTTCCGCGCTTGTTGCTGCTGCCGAGAAGACTTTCTTGAAGTTTTCGAAGCTGCCGTATCCCTTGCTGATTAAGTCGGCTACTGCTCCGCCAGGTTGTCCTCCGCCGCCTTTGCCTGCTGGCGCCATGTTTTCCCAGTAGGTAGTGTGGAGAATGTGTCCACCGATGTTGAAGGCAAGTTCTTTAGCGAGCGATTTTACGTAACCGTAGGAAACCCAGTAATCAAGCTGTGAATTTTCTTTCATGGCTTCGTCTATTCTTGTGAAGAGTGCGTTGGCGTCATTAACGTATTTTTGATGGTGTTTATCGTGGTGTAGTTTGAGTTGCTCCTCAGAGATGTAGGGTGCAAGTGCGTTGTAGTAGTAGGGTAGTTTGGGTAGAGTAAACATTCTTACTTTTTCCATAAAATTCACCTAAAAATCACTAAATCCCAGAAATAAGACATAGTTAATATACTTTGCTTTAAGTAGTTAAACGCTGATTTGTCTGCTACTTCGGCAGTCTCTACTGCGCATTCTTGTAAAAAGCGGTTGATACATGCTTCCACATTCACACCCCGCCGGTTTTTGCATGGAATCATGTACCGCATGTAATAGGAACTGCATTTGCCGCACCAAAACAGACGTTAAAAATCAACCGCCAACTCGACCCATCTCGCGGGTGCCGCCCATAAAATGCCATAAAGAGAAAGAAAACGGGCAACAACTAATAAAACAACACTAACAAGCAAAAAAGGTAAAACAAGAAAAAGAAAGAAGGTTTACTCAGAGGTTTCTTCTTCAGTTGCCTCAACTGGGGATTCTTCAACGGGGGCTAGCTGTTTGGTTAACTCTTCAGACCGCCCTTTGGCTGCACGTTTTGCAACCACACCCAGTTTCGTGATAGGGGTATAGGCTCCGCCTGCGAAGGTGAACTCACATTTACCGCATTTCCAAACACCCACGCTTACGCGCCTAACACGGACAAAACCGCATTGGGGGCATCTGTGTGGTTTTTTGAGTTCAGTTACGACTTTAACATAACGTTTCCTAACTGTGGAACCGTAACGTGTCCCTAATCCTCGAGTTGGACCTACTTTCTTTGTCTTTGGCAACTATTTTCACCAGTTGAATTTCTTGCGCAGTTCTACTGCTTTCTCCAGAGCAATCTTTAATGCTTCTAAAATCTGTTGCGGTGTGAAAAAGCCTGAGCCGCCCTTCTGAATGGCGCAGATGTTGCCTTCTTCGTTGGTTGCGAAGGTTATGCGTGAGTCCATGACAGATTCTTCCTCTAGGCCTGGGTCGACGAGGAGTTTGTTGTTGATTTTGCAGACTGTGACTGTGACTGGGTGGCTTTTCATCGGCAGTGGTGTGTAGCCTTGCTTGATTTTTAGTTCGCCGTCTTTGAGTTCGTAGTTGGGCATCTTGGTGTTCATCAGTGCCGCCATAGCTGCGATTGCTGAAGCATCAATCAGGTTGCCGTCATGGTTTAAGACATAGACATCTACGAAGACCACAAAGACTTTTTTGCCTGGTTCAATGCAGAGTTTCTCAGTGTTTATGGCGTGCGATTCTCTTATGCCTCTGTCGACTACGCGGGCAAGTTCAATGCTGTTTTCATCAGGTGGACCCGGTTCAAAGTTGGGTGATGCTAGGGGTACTAGTTCAGCGTTGACGGTCATGACACCGTCGTTTGGTGTGTCTGGGAAGGGTTCGCCTGTTTCAACTTTGACGCCGACTAAAACCTCGGTTTTGCCCAAAAGAACACGTGCGGAACCTTCGGCTTTCTCGATTAGACCTTGTTCGATTTTAATTTCGCGGGTTTCCAGCAAGCCTCTTTCATCTATGCGTTTGTTTTTCTCAAGTAGTGCTTCGATTTGTCGTAGTCTAACTTTAGTGACTAATGATGACATTACTCTTCAACCTCCTTAACAACCATGTACTTAGTCTTTAACGCTTCCTTCTGCATAACATAGATTTTCTTGCAGCCTTCCATAGCCATGTTGACTGCTTTCTCGAACTCGTCTGGGGCGAGAATGCCGTCCATCTGCAGCAGGGTAACAGCGTTTAAGTTGGGCATGTATGCAACTGGAACATCTGCAGCTCCCAGTTTGTCCTCTGCATCGTAGAGGTCCAAGACGACTGTATCGTCGACTTTGCCTGCGGCACATGCCACAACCAAGTCTTTCATGGGAACGCCTGCATCGGCGATTGCCAATGCCGCAGCGGTGATGCTTGCGCACCTTGTTCCTCCATCTGCCTGTAAGACCTCGATGAAGACATCTACACCCGTGCGGGGGTAGAGTTCAAGGAATAAGGCTGGTTCTAGGGATTCTTTTATTACTTTGCTTAACTCGACTTCGCGGCGTGAAGGTGCAGGGGATTTGCGTTCTGGAACGCTAAACGATGCCATATGGTACCGGCAGCGCAGAACCATACGGTCTGGCTGGGCTAAGTGTTTGGGATGCATTTCTCTTGGGCCGAATGCTGCGGCTAAGATTTTGTTTTTGCCGTGTTCAATGTATGCTGATCCGTCAGCGTTTGAGAGTACACCCACTTGAAGTTTAAGCGGTCGAAGTTCATCCGCTTTTCTTCCGTCGCCACGTATACCTTTTTTGTCGATTAATTTATCGGGTTTTTCATTCAACTTTGTTTTCCTCCAATTTAGCTGGTTGTTTCTTTTCTTTCAATAACTGTGTAATGCGGTCAGTTAAGCCGCTGGTGTGGGATTCTTCCTCGATTTTCCGGATTGCCTCGATGGCGATTTCCTCTTCTTCGAGGGTTTTGCCCGTGACCAAGATGACGCCGTTGAGTCCAAGGATGATTTGACAGTTGGTTTCCTGTTTAATCATGGATATCATGGAGCCTTTGCGTCCGATGATGCGTGGAATCTTTGTCGGGGTCACTTTGAGGATTTGTCCGCGTGTGATTTTTCCTAAGCCGGGTTCGCCGACTGTGAGTTGGGGGTCGTGTGCACGGTCGTATGAGGCTATTTTGGCTACGATTAAGTCGCCTGCGTTAAGAACAGCGGATAATTCGTCGTTTTGGGGTTTGAAGGGTCTGCTTAGTACGTCTGAAGCACGGAGCATTGCGGTGTAGGGTGCTTTGATGTCGACTGTCCAGCCGTTGAAGCCTACTTCGACGACTGTGCCGATGACTATGTCACCCGTTTTTGGCACATAAAACGCTCTTAGTGCAACCACGTTGACTTTTTTGTTGTCGCTGTCTACGAGTCCAATTCGGGCGGCGTAAATCTTGCCGTTTTCCACATACGTGTTTTCGCCGGGTAAGTAGTCGCCTTCAGCGAGTAATTCTCCGGGGGTTACGAGCTGTTTTTTTTCAAAGAATGTTGGCATATAATCACCTGTCTTTCATATTACTTAGATTATTTTTGCTTCTCCAGTTCCCTTGGTGGCGTCGCCCAACTTGTTAAGTAAGGAAGCGTATGAGCCTGCTGGCAACTCTAGTTCACCATACCATGAGCCGTCATTGCGCCATTCTTCACGTTTGATGGTGCCCAACGTTTTGACGGTTCCATAGGCTCGCGAAGAATACTGTGCTGGAATCTTGACTGCAACCTTAACCTGCTCAACTTTAAGCGGCAAAATGGGGCGCAGCAGTTTAACTATGTCTTTAGCTTGCTCCTCCACGGGCTTATATGGGTCTATGGGGTAGCGGATTTGTTCCATGGCGTTTTCGATGCGCATGGGAGGATGGGGTAAATTCGTTTTGGGGTCAACTGCCTGCCGGGAAATGAAATCAATTACTTGTCTTTTTTTGTCCTCGACCATCTTTCTTCTTTGGTCGGTTGTTAATTGAAGGGTTCCTTTTTTGAGAATTTCATCTGCGATCTTGAGCGGGTCCACCGTTTTGAAAGCTTTTTTCATGGCGTCTTCGGAGACTTTGGTGCCTTTGTTTGCGTCGCTAAAAACTGTTTCAGCGGCTAAAACCTCGGTGATGCCCGAGATTTTGCCGTTACGGTAGTCTAGTGCTTTTTGGGGTTTAACGAGTATCTCGAAGTGTTCGCTTTCTCTGGTTAGTCGCGCGACGGTGAACTTTTCGCTCATTGGGTTGTCACTTGCTTGAACCCAGTTCCTTGATGTAGCCTTCCACCGTGTTGTCGTTTAACATTTCCATCTTTTTGGTTGCTGCGGGAATGATGGCGATTTTGATTCTGGGTGGCAACTGGCGGGCTTCCAGAGCCTTCACGAGGCATTTTACCGCTAGTTTTATGGTGTTGTCGAGGCTTAGGTCTTCTTTGTATTCTTCTTTGAGGATGTTTAGGACTGTTTCGCGTCCTGCACCCAGTGCTGTGGCTTTGTATCCGCGGTAGGTTCCGCTTGGATGTGTTCCGAAAACTCTTGGTCCGGTTTTGTCGACTCCGCCAAAGATGATGGAAACGCCGAAGGGTCGTACACCTGCATGCTGCGTGTACATTTGTTGGATGTCGCATATGCGTTTTGTTACGACTTCTACATCTATGGGTTCATCATAGGTTAGTTTGTTGCTTTGGGCATAAATCCGTGCTTGGTCGATTAAGATTCTTGCGTCGGAGCTTAAGCCGACTATGGCTGCTCCGATGTGGTCGTCTACTCTAAAGATTTTCCATGAGTAGCCTGCTTCTTCGAGGACTTCGATGTTTTCTTCTGACCCCAGAACTAACCCGTCTGAGGTTTGGATGCCAAGGATGGTTGCTCCCCGGTTGACAAGTTCCATGGCGTATTCGACTTGGAAGAGTCGACCATCAGGTGAGAAAACAGTAATTGCACGGTCATATGCTCCTGGTGCTGCAAATACAGACATAACGTGTTAACCTCATTTTAACCTGTTGACTTTTTCACAACTTCATACAATAACTATACTAAAAACCTTTCCTATAAAAGCAAAACCCAAAACTATCCGTGTAAACCGTAAAAACTACAATTTAGCGCCAAAAAAACGGCTAATCAATGCAGTGTTAGGCTTCGCTGCAACCCTAAAAGTGCATTTTCCTATGGTCAGTTGGTCAAAAATAGGCGTCATTTAATTTCTTCTAGTATTAGATGAAGAGAATGCCACCCTTACCCTTCTTCTTCCTGTGGGCTTGGCAGGCGATTGCTTTTCGGCTTCTGGGTTTGCTGCCGATTGTTGACTGGTTGTGGAGCAAACCACAAGCAGCGGGTAAGTGCTTCAATAGGGTGGAGCACTCCCAAAGGGGATCTGTAAGCTGCTTAGATGAGTGCAGACAACAGAAGCACCAAAACCCAGAAAACTTGGCAATCTTTGGGTCTGTTAGTCAAGGAATCTTGACGAAAAGGGCTTTTAAAGACAGCCTTCAAAGTGCAGTGTGATTAAATATGACCAAGAAAACCGCTGCACTGTTTATCCTCTTATGTGCACTGCTGATGGTCCGATGTATGTTTGAAGGTGCATGGGCTGCATCTTTGGATTCTTGGAGTTCAAAAGCGTCTATGAATCATGCCCGAGCCTATCTTGGCGTTGCTGTCGTGGACGGGAAAATCTATGCTATTGGCGGTGACGAAGGAAGCGAGACAGGCAACTGCATGACCGGCACAGCAATGACAAACAATGTTGTGAACTATACCGAAGAGTATGACCCAGCGCAAAATATTTGGACCCAAAAAGCAGATATGCCCACTAAAAGAGCACTTTTCGGCACAGCGGTTTATGGCGGCAAAATTTTCTGTATCGGCGGCTACAACGGGGCAACCGTGGTTACTGGTCCCGAGAGTTGGGACTGGAAAACCGAGTACTATGATGTTGTCGCTAACGAAGTCTACGACCCCGCATCGAACAGTTGGCAAACTATGGCAGCGCTTCCCACCCCACGTTACAGTACCGCGACTAACATTGTGGACGGCAAAATATACGTTATAGGCGGGCACACAATGACTGACTTGTACATAACCCTGAGCATAACCGAAGTTTATGACCCTGCAACTGATTCTTGGGTAACCAAGACTCCGGCGCCTTTACCGGTGAGTTCTTACGCTTCAGCAGTCATTGATAACAAAATTTACGTGTTAGGAACCAACCCAGATGCGAATTGGGAGCGGAACATTATGGTTTATGACCCAGCGACGGACATGTGGACCATTAAGAATAAAGCACCCATAGGCTATGCCACAACTGTCTCTGCAACCACTGGGGCAAACGCGCTTAAACGAATCTATTACTTCGATGAAAACCGAACCGACATCTACAACCCCACGTCAGATACTTGGTCCACTGGAACACCGGCGCCAACCACTAACAGATTAATCGCCGCAGCCATAGCCGTTGATGATGCAGTCTATCTTGTTGGTGGACGTACAGGTCAATGGGGCTACATGACGTTCATGTACCCAAGCAATATAACAGAAAGGTACCACCCCATGGTAAACGGCTCTCCTGACCAATCTGAACCCACACATACTCCTACGCCAAGCCCTAGCACCACCACAATGCCTACAGCCATTGCGACAGAGGATAACCAAGAAACCGATGAGCCGATTAATCAAGACATTACTTTTCCCACCTTGCCCCTTATTGGCATTTTGGCTACCGTGATTGTTATCGGCATAGCTGTCAGTGTTTGGAAAATTCGTAAAAGAGCGTATTAGCGGCAGTGCCTTTTTAGCTGCCCTTATTAACAAAAAGTCAAGGCTAAAATTTGCATGATTAGGCTTGTTTGCGTTTGGCACGGTACCCTTTGAGCCGTTCCATGTCCAAATCAGCAGTCAAAATCGAGTCTTCCGGTGCATCCGTAACTTCTCCGAGTATGCCCCAGGGTGCAATGATGGCGCTTCTGCCACCCCGCATATTTGAGCTGACATTGCCCACTTTTAGGATGAATACGCCATAGTCGCGGGCTATGCCCTCGGTTAAGGGGTGGCCTTTTACGGTTGGATGAGTCCCCATAGCGGCAACGGGCAACGTGACGATTTCTGCGCCTAACTCGGCGACTTTTTTAACTAAAGCTGGGTCGAAGGTGTCAGCGCAAACAATCATCCCCAACCTGCCCAAATCCGTGTCCAAGACCATCGGTGTGCAACCGCGGGCTACGCCGGCGTTAACTTCGGCTTGGATGGGGTTGATTTTCTTGTATTTAGCCAGCAAAACGCCGTTTCTCCACAAGGTGCTGGTGTTGTAGTATTTGCCGCCGTCTTCTTGGAGCACTGAGCCGCCTATGAGGTAGATGTTACCAATTTGGGCGGAGACTTCTTGGAGGAAGTCGAGGGTTTTGTTGCAGGTTTCTTTGCTTATTGCTGCGGCGTCGGTGAAGTGTGCCATGCAGTGGGGGACAGTGAAGTATTCTGGTAGGGCTATGAGGGCGGGTTTGTCTTTGGCGGCTTTTAGGACTGCGTTTTTTGCGGCTGTGAGGTTGTCTTTTAGGTTTGGGCGGATTTCCATGTGGAGGACGCTGACTTTCAAGACGTTTGTTCTCCGTTTATGTTGTATGATTTTTGTTTTTTGGGATTTAAACATAGTTGTCATGCTACAATAGAATAAATTCGCCTACTGAGTGGTCGATTGTTCAATGTTGTTTTTTGTTTCAGCACAGTTGTTTATTATTTAATCGCTTTTATATTCATGCAGTTAACTTTATATGCACCGCAAACGACAAACACTATAATATCGAGGGATAAAAATGAGCCTTAATGAGTCTGAAGTTAACAAGCTTCTGCCAGACATCAAAACCTTAGTAAACAAAGTCGTCCAAAAAAACCTCGCAGACGGCTTCCTATTCTCAGCCGGAACAGACACCCAAATCATCGCCTACGAAGCAGTCAAATACAAACCCGACATCCCCTGCCTCACACTAGCCTTCAAACACGGCCAACCAAAAGACACCGAATACGTCAAAAAAATGGTTGAACTCCTCCACCTAAAACATGAAACCTACCAATTCGGCAAAGAAGACGTCTACAAATTCTACCCCAAAGTCGTAGAAGCGCTCAAAAAATACGACCCCATGGAAATCCGCAACAGCCTACCCGTCTACATCGGCTTAACACTGCTAAAACCCAAAGGCATCAAAACAGTCTTCACCGGCGACGCCTTAGACGAACTTTTCGGCTACCCCTGGCAATTCCACCTAACCGAGGAACAGTTTGCAGTCAAACAGAAGGAAATGTGGGCAGAAATGGGTTTCTCCTCGTTCCCGATGGCTGAATCTCTTGGAATGCAAATTAAAGCACCCTACCGCGACCCCGAGTTCATGGAGTGGGCAATGAAGTTACCTATCAAATACAAGATTAACATGTACAACGGCGTCAAATACGGCAAATGGATCCTTCGCAAAGCATACGAAGACGTCATACCCAAAGACATCATATGGAGACCCAAAGCACCACTTGAAGCAGGAACAGGCACAGAAACGCTACGCACATACTTCAACGACCTAGTCGAAGACAAAGAATTCAACGAAAAGAAGGCCGCCATCAAAGCTGAAGACGACGTTGAAATCCAAGACAAAGAGCAACTGCTCTACTACGAAGTTTTCCGCAAGAAGTTCGGCAAACCCAAAGACGTATTCCCACAGGTTCCAGGTGCAATTCAGTGCCCCAAGTGCAAGAGCCACCTAGTAACCAAGATACAGTTCTGCAAGGTTTGCGGAGCTTACCCCATCTAATCTTCTCTTCTTTTTTGAACAAGCATAAAGACTAGATTTTGCTTTTGAAAAATAAAAATTATGGGTTGCTTAGTAAGCGGCAGATGCCGGAGGAGCCGGTTTTGAGCGCTTCATAAGCAATAAAACGATTGCTATACTGCCGACGACTATTATGATCACTGCAACGATTATTATTGCCCAGGTTGAGTCAAAGCCAGTCGGTGTGGATTCGGGGGGTGGTGTTGCTGTCGGTTGAGTAGTCGGGATTGTGGTAGGGTTTACTGTTGGGACAGGCGTTGGGGTGGCTGTAGGGACCGCAGACATGTCTGGTACGGTAAGTGTAGAAGAGACTGTTGCATTGTTGCCTGCCAGGTCGAACACAGTTAAAGTAACATTATAGTTGCCTACTGCTGCATAGGTATGGGTTAATGCTACGGAGGTGCTAGTATTACCGTCGCCGAAGTCCCATAGGCAAGAGCTTAATCCAACGTTATCTGTACTTGCACTTGCATCGAAATACCAAGTTTTAAGATCGCTTGAATAATAGTCGACATATGGATTTGCTTCAGGCGTTGTTTGGTCAAGGAAAATATTGGCTGTGACATTCAAACTTTGCTCGGCATCATCTTGAAATTCAGCGTAAACAGTATGGTTAGTATCTCCAGTGGGTATTGACCAGTTCTTTGAAGAAGTGTATGCTTCCCAGTTTGACCATGTAGAGTTGTCGTTGGAGAACCGCATTTGAGTGGCGTTGACAGCAGAAATATTGAGTACTAATAGGTTTGAGTTAGTGTATTCGGCGCCGTCGTTTATGGTGACGGACCCTGTTATTTGGGCATTAACTGTGCCTGAGAAAGCGCTAACTGCAACGGTAGCAGTTAACATCAGAATTGCAGTGAAGAACATTATGGGTAACTTTGTTTTGCGAAGCCCCAAGGTGAGTACACTCCGAGAGCTAAACATCTGTAATCGCCATATAAAAGTTTACCAGAATTACACCCCTAATTTAAGCTATTTTGGGAAAAACCTTATTTCGCTAAGGATGTATTCACTAAAAACATAATTTAACCTAACTCAGCGGTGAACCTAAACGGCTAAGCTAAGCGACTTAAAATGGGCCATGGGATTGAGCATCTTTGCAGCGGGGTTTATTTTTGGGCTATTCCTCTTAGCTGTGATTTTCCTACTCCAATACTACGTATTAGGCTTCGACTTAATCACGGGATTACTCTTAGCATTGGGCGGCACCCTAATCTTCATCCTCTTCGAATACGCCGCCGGGCCAGCCATAGTCTCAGCCACCACGCACCTGCAATACCTAAAACCGGGCGAAAATCCTTGGCTTGAAAACACCGTTAAAGAATTAGCCACGAAAAGCAATCTTCCCATGCCTAGATTAGCTATTGTGCCAAACAGAACACCTAACGCCTTCACGTTTGGCAGAACCAGCAGCAGCGCAGTCTTAGCTTTGCATGAAGGCCTCCTAAGAAGCCTCAACAAAGACGAAGTCAAAGGCGTAATCGCGCATGAACTGGGGCACATAAAACACAAAGACTATATTGTCATGACTGTTCTCTCGGCTTTGCCCCTTATCGCTTATTGGGTTTCACAGATAGCGTTGACTGCCGGTTGGTTTAGCGGGGGCACCTCTAGACGGGGTAAAGACCAAGGCAACGCCGGAATCATCCTAATAGCGATAGGCGTAATATCATTCATAGTGTACATCGTCAGCTTCTTGGCAGTTATGAGGCTGAGCCGCTTGCGTGAACACTTCGCCGACGCCTTCAGCGCATACCTCACAGAAAAACCACACAGCCTACAGAGTGCATTAGCAAAAATCACTTACGGCTTATCGATTGCACCCAAAGCCAGCACCAGCGCACGCAGCTTCTACATCGAGGACCCACAGCAAGCAAAGCAAGAAGTCAACGAAATTATGAGTAGAAAGAGCCAGTATGACCTCGACCAAGACGGCGTCTTGGATGAGCGGGAGTTACAGTTGGCTATGGAGAAAGAAGCTAAATCCACATGGGTTCAGATGAACAGCCTCTTTGCGACGCATCCACCGACGTTTAAGCGTATACTTCTGCTAAAAGAAATCGAGGGCGAAATGAACACGGGTAAGTACAGCAGCAACCAAATGTACACCCACGTCTAACTCTCTTTTTAGAACTGTATTCTTCCAGAGCCACCCAACTGATAGTTCGACATGAAGAAGCTGTGTTGTTCTGTTTAGCGTGTATTTGGGGGTTTGCTGGGGCTCTGGCGAGTTTAAGGAAGAAAAGAATGGAAATGCAAACCAAACCGAAACCATTCTTCAACTACCCTAATATGTTAGTTTCATAGCCAGAGTCCATTCAGCCCCTGTTTTTGCCATTTTTCCCCTAAAAGGGAAACCCGGGAGCGGTGCCAACTCCCGTGGGTTTGAATTTGGCGATTTTTCTTTTTTGAAACTAACTGGTTGGTTCTTTTATATTCGATAAATTTATTAAATGTGTGTTGTAAGTTACTGGCGACTTACATATAAAAGTAAACAGGTCGTTATGGTGAACCAAGAGTCCGCTAAAATTCTGATGGAGCTAGGGCTTACTCAAACCGAAGCACGCGTATACACAACTCTTCTTGCCCTAAGAAGTTCTACCGCAAGAAATATTCATACGGTCGCAAAAGTGGCAAGGCAAGACGTTTACCAACTACTATCGGACCTTCAAGAAAAAGGTTTGATTGAAAAATTGATAGGGAAGCCCGCAAAGTTCCAAGCAATTCCCCCAAGCGACGCCATCGCAATTTTAACCCAAAAAAGAAACGAAAATACTCGGCGACTGGAAAAAAGGGCAGTTGACCACTTTAAGGATTTCGAAGAGCAACACATAGAAGCTTCACCTCTTGAGGGCACGCCACAATTTGTTTTGCTTCCAAAAAGCGAAGCTAGCCCAACAGGTAAGGTAAACAGATTAGGAAGGGCAATAGACAGCGCCCAAGAGAGTGTTATGCATTTAACTGCTCTATCGCTTTTCATGAAGTTTAAATTTAGGAGCGAAAAAGACTGGAAAAACGCGGTAAAGAGAAACGTAAAATTGAAGTTTATACTATACAAAGAACCGAACGAAAAGCCTGAACTTGCTCTTGACTCAGCGCTTGAGAAATCGGAACTCTTTGAAATCCGTTGGATAACCACAGGTCCTCCAGCGTGTATGCTTCTAGTCGATGAGAAGGAAGTGTTCTATAGGATAGGTCGTGATGGGGATTGCCCTGTTTTGTGGTCGACAAACTCCAATTTTGTTGCGTTAAGCAAAGATTATTTCAAGATGAAATGGGATACACTAGAAAAAGAGCTTCCGCAAGAACGCCAATAGGATACGTAACCATTAGCCAAATGAATTTTACCGTGAAAACGGTGGGCAAATCCACGTAAAACTAATATCTATGTAGAGTCGATGTAGTTGGTAAACCCATAAGGGCACATGTAGTATGGTGAATTATTGTCCTGAATGCGGCGGAGAAATGCACTACATATCTTTAACAAAGCACTATGTCTGCAAAAGCTGCGGTTTATCCTGCACAGGCCAAGAATTAAACGATGAACGTGACAAACGCCAAAACTTTGACGACGAAGACCCCAAAGCAGCCCGCCGCAAAGAATACCTCAAATGGTACCTTAGCAAAAAGTAAGGTAGCCCCAACAGGGGCATAGGGAACTTTTGTTAGCGTTGACTCTGCATCCATGTTTTGGGAAGCCATAAAAGACAAAGAATTCTGTATAGCCGGGTGAGGCGACAGCTTTGACTGCAAACGTCGAAATCATCTCCATCGGCAACGAACTGCTAATCGGCAAAATCCAGAACACCAACGCTTACTGGCTATCACAGCAAATCACCGCGTTAGGTGCAAACGTGCAAAGAGAAACAACCATCCCAGACATTATCACCGAAATTGCCCAAACTATCCGTGAAGCCGCAGCCCGCAAACCCCAATTCATAATCACCATAGGAGGCTTAGGACCCACCTTTGACGACAAAACCCTTCAGGGACTCGCCAAAGCCCTAAACCAAGACGTTGCCGTAAATCCGCAAGCGTTAGAAATGGTTAGGGAGAAATGCGTCGAATATGCCAAAAAACGAGGTATGCCCGCTGAAGTTGAGATGACGCCGCCTCGGATTAAGATGGCTATGCTGCCACAGAATGCTGAGCCAATAGCCAACCCCATCGGTACAGCGCCTGCCGCCCGCGCAGAAATCGATGGAGCAGTCCTGTTTACTTTGCCCGGGGTTCCCGTGGAGATGGAGGCAATTTTTACTCAAACCATCGCTCCTCTAATCAGGACGGCTGTCGGTTCAAGGGTTTTCTGTCAACATAGCATCTTTGCAGAGGGAATTTTTGAGTCACGTTTGGCGCCTTTGATTGATAGGGTGATGAAGGATAACTTGGGAGTTTATGTGAAGTCACATCCGTTGCGTTCCGAGGACAAACTCGGAATTGAAGTCCATTTAACGATGACTGCTTGCCAGGAGCAGCAACCCGCTTTGACTCTTCGGAGGGCAGCTGATCAACTAAACAAGTTAATCGTCGAGAATGGCGGTGTAATCCACCTTTAATTTAAGCGGTCATATAGGAATAACCATTTAAACTATTACAACGTTGAAAAAAGATGGCTGGCTAAACTCGCAGATGAAAAATATCTACATTAAGACGGCTTGCGTATCTCTGGCGTTAATCGTTGTCTTTTCATTAGTGCCCATTGCTAAGACACAGACCCTAAACCCAGACTATCAGGCCTCTTTTTTGCTGCTTAGCCAACCGAGTAACGATAAATCATCCGCCTATGAACTCAACGTCACCATCCCCTACAGTCTCCACCAATACTACACATTGCAAAATCACATGGTTTTCTCTGAATCGGACTTTGCCAAGTTCGTCACCCCCCGCACCCTAAAGCCCATAGCGGATAGGTTATGGCAAATCTACAACAACACCGAAGACTATACCAATGGCGTCTTAGAAATCGTGCATCAAATAACCTACCAGGAAACAAAGCCGGGTAGGTATGCCGTGGAAACGTTAGCCAAGGGCGAAGGCGACTGTGACCTTTTCGCCTATGTTGCGGCGTCTATTCTTGAAGCGGGCGGCATAGACTGTGTTCTCTTACTCTATAAGGACCAAGAGCACATGGAATTAGGAGTAGACGTGGGATACCAACCAAAAGACACCCGATACGACTCAATCTATAGTGTAACCTACCAAAACGTAACCTACTATGTTGCCGAGTGCACTGGAGGAGGCTGGAGGTACGGCTGGCGTGTCGGCGAATGCCCAGACAAATACCAAAACGTCTCTTACCAAGTGGTTCCATTGACGGGTATGGAGCAGTCTTCGATTGGGCAGGTTTCAGCTAACCTAAGAGAACTCGACCATAGCACCTTAACTATGCATGTTTCATCTTCACTGCTTCTAGAAGACAACGCCATAACCATAAGCGGACAGATTCTGCCCCACACACCCAATGAAAACGTTACCCTACAGGCAAAGATAAACGGTGGAGACTGGGGAACACTGGACGCTGTTACAACTCAATCAGACGGGCGATTCAGCTACAACTGGACACCGCCTGTGGGAGGCGTAATTGACGTTCAAGCAAGTTGGTTAGGCAACAGACAACTAAATGGAGCAAGCAGCACCGTGGTTAATGTTGTTGTTTTGCCGTATTTTGTGTTGGCAGTTGTTGCCTCTGCAGCTGCGTCTGCGGTTGTTATTTCATTGGCGTTTGTTAGGATGAGACGCAAAACACCTATCGCCACACCACAACCTTCGCAGGCGACGCCTCAAGAAAACCAGTGAAGACAGAGTAGATTTGGCACATAGAAACTCAGTAAAAACTATGCGGGACCCTTCACTGACGCAGAATTTACCAAAAAAAGGAAAGAAACTAGGCTTTTTTGGCTTTCTCAAGTTCCGCCTTGAGAGCCTCAGCCTTGTCACATTTTTCCCATGGGAACTCGTCGCGTCCAAAGTGACCGAAAGTTGATGTTCGCTTATAGATGGGGCGTAGCAGGTTTAGTTGGTCTATGATTGCTCGGGGACGCATGTCGAAGTGTTTCTTGACGAGTTCGAGGATTTGTTCATCTGGCAATTTGCCTGTTTCAAACGTGTTAACCAGAACGCTTATTGGTTGGGCAACGCCGATGGCATAGCTGATTTGAACCTCACATTGGTCCGCTAAGCCGCTGGCAACCACGTTTTTGGCGATGTAACGTGCCATGTAGCAGCCGCTACGGTCGACTTTGGATGGGTCTTTGCCGCTGAAGCATCCGCCACCGTGGCTTCCGACTCCGCCGTAGGTGTCAACGATGATTTTTCTGCCTGTTAAACCGGAGTCTGCGAGTGTTCCGCCGACGACGAATCTGCCTGTGCCGTTGATGACGTATTTTATGTCTTCAGCCAGCAAGTCGGCAGGGATGACGCATTTGATTACGTTTTCGATGATTTGCTTCTTTAGGACGGTATCCTCTACTGAACCGTTGTTCTGTGCTGCGATAACGACGGTTTTGACGCATTTGGGTTTACCGTTTTCGTATTCGACTGTTACCTGCGATTTGCAGTCTGGACGGAGATAGGGCATCATGCCGTTCTTTCTGACTTCGGCGAGCCGCTTGACAAGCTTGTGCGCCAACATGATGGGCAGGGGCATGAGTTCCTTGGTTTCGTTGGTTGCGTAGCCGAAAACCATGCCTTGGTCACCTGCGCCCTGCTCGTGACCGTTATGTTCGTCTACGCCCATGGCTATGTCTGGGCTCTGTGCGGTAAGAGAAACGAGTATGCCGCAGGTTTCCCAGTCTAAGCCGTCTTTGGCGTTGTCGAAGCCGATTTCTTTTAGGGTTTTACGTACGATTTTTGGTATGTCGGTGTAGTAGCAGGTGGTGATTTGGCCTGTAACGACGACTGTGCCCTGCATGACGAGGGTTTCGCAGTCAACGCGTGCTTTGGGGTCGTGGCTGAATATGTCGTCTAGGACGCTGTCAGAGATTTGGTCTGAGACTTTGTCTGGGTGGCCTTCTCCGACTGATTCAGATGTGAACAAGTATTTTCCAGTTCGTTTCATGGGTTTTCTCTCTCTTTGTTCAACAAATTGGTTGGCATAGGTTACTCGGCGGTTTTCTTATAATGTTTTCTGCATAAATTATTCCAAAAAGAATACGGCAGGTTAACTGAATCCCACATAACTGTTTTAAGTGCAAAACCGCCTAAACAACATAGACCCAAAATGAAAAAAGCAATCACAACCCCAAACGCACCAAAACCCATCGGACCCTACAGCCAAGTCGTAGAAACGGGCGGATTTCTCTACATCTCAGGTCAGCTTGCTATTGACCCCAAAGACGGCAAACTCGCAGCCAAAGACATCACCTTGCAGACCCGCCAAGTCATGGAGAACATCAAAGCAATCCTAGAAGCTGCAGAATACACCCTTGAAGATGTCGTCTCAACAACTGTTTATCTTAAATCAATGGCTGACTTTAAGGATTTCAACCGTGAATACGCCAGATACTTCCAAGCGGATTTTCCTGCCAGAGCAACAATCGGCGGCGTGGAGTTAAAGGCAGGTGCGTTGGTTGAAATTTCAGCAGTTGCCTATAAGGCACAGAGCTTATTTCGATAAATTATAAAAACAAGACAACGCTTAATAGAAGCAGGCAGAAGCATGGCGGTAAACCTAAAGAAGTTTATGCAAAATATTGCAGGCAAAAGAGCTCCCGGACCCTCAACGTCCTTTACGATATTCCATCTATACTATGCGCTGGAGCTGTTGTCACAGAAGCCACTGGGGAGGAATAGGCTTGCAGAAAACCTCAGTGTCGGCGATGGAGCAGTACGCACCATAATCAGCAGGCTAAGAGAAGCCGAGTTGATTGAAACCTCCAAAGGCGGCTGTGGTCTCACCGAGAAGGGCAAGCAGGTCTGGAGCCAATTCGAAGCCATCTTCCCCAAGCAAGCAGATTTGGCGCCCTCCGAATTGTACCCTTCTGAGTTTAACCACGCTTTTTTGGTAAAGGATGCTGGTCACAAAGTCAGCTCCGGCATAGACCAAAGAGACGCCGCCATAATCGCAGGCGCCCGCAAGGCACTGGTCATCGTCTACAAAAAAGGGCACCTAAGCATAGAATCAGTCAGCGACAACATAGAGAAAGATTACCCCAAAGCCTCCGAGCAGATACTCGAAGCGTTGCAACCCTCCGAGAACGATGCCATCGTCGTGGCAGGTGCTGAGAAGGCTTTGAAGGCGAAGCGGGGTGCATTTGCCGCCAGCTGGTCGCTTATCAGCGTTTAAGTTGTATATTTTTCTCCTTCGTTTAAGATGCGCTCTAGAGTCGTGTTAATGTTGACCATGCCCTCGTTGGTCTTCGACGAAACAGGCATAAGCAGAAACTTTAACCCCAATCTGTTGATGGCTTGCATCATGTTGCGGCTGAAAAGGCGTTTTGTGCCCTCGAGTTTTTCTTCGATTGCGTCTTCGAGCGCCATTGGGTTTGCGGACCATGAGGCGATGGCTTGCACGTCTTTTTTGGGGATTAAATCGGTTTTGGATAGTACGTGGAGTTGGGGTTGGAAGAAGCGGTTGTATACGGCTGCGGAGAGGAACATGTTGGAAACGTAGTTCAAGGGGTTGGCTGAGAAGACTGCGTCGAAGAGGTAGATGAGCGCCTTTGGCTCTTTGGTTAATTCGTTAACGATGTAGGGTCCGCTGGCGCGGAAAGCAAACAACTCCATCTGCCCCGGAGTATCTACCAAGACAATGTCGGCGTGGGCTTCTTCTATGTCACGAGTTAGGTTTTCTATTTCATCCGCAATTAAATCCGCTGCCATTATAAGCGCGCCGTTAGGCCCCAGACCGTATTTCTCCATTAAGTCGCCGACGTCCACGTAGTTGCGCACATCAACGTCTGGTTGGTAGGGCAGTTTGAGTGCGCCTGGGTCGAGGTTGACGATTGCGACGTCTTGTTTGCTCATTTTGAGCCATTCTGCAAAGGCGGCTGTGAAGAGGGATTTGCCGCTGCCTGCGGTTCCAATGATGAATGCTAGGGGCATCTTTTTTTCTCCGATGTATGGTGTCACTGCGGTTAGAGTAAAGAATCTTTCTATGTCGGGGTACCATGCGGCGTCTCTGTGGGTGTCATCCCTTGTCAGCAGATCAAATCCTGTTTGGCAGTTTCGTTTTTCTTTAGTTGTTGTTGCTGTGAACCCGCTATACACAACAACAACCAGTTGATTGTGCTACAGGTTGCTTTTTTGCGTCAGCGTCTGCTACGACTTGCAGGCTGGTTGTGGCAACAGGGTATGGCGGTTTACGGGACGCCACAAGACTGCAGTCGGAGACCGTTGTGTTTTGTGGTTGCTTTGTTTCTTTGGCTGTTTCGGTGCGGCAAGTGTATTTTTCTTCCACACGCTATACATTGCTATATGTTGAAACCGTCGGGGTGTGGAGGGCATGTATCGACGGTTTTTCCCACAGGAATCAAAGAGTACAAAAGCTAGGGTTACCCTTGTGCTGCTATCCCCCGAAATTGGGTTGCAAAGCTCCAGCAAACCAACCCAAATTTAAGCCTAAATCACGTTATAGATTTTTGAGTTATTCTGTGAAGTCCAAGGGATAAGTCGGTATGTAATCTGGAGCAGTAGTATCCACTTCGGACTTTGCTTGTTCCTCATCTGGTTTCTCCTTTTCACATGACCGCCTAAGAAGAAGAGGCGCTAAGAGCGTGGTAATCATTATCATGCCCAAGATTGCAGCGTAGAGTTCCTGAGTTATTGCCCCAGCAGAGATAGCAACACCCGCCACGATGAGGCCGACTTCTCCCCGAGAAAGCATTCCATAACCAACTTTGACGCCTTTGCTGCGGTTCTTTAGAAAGTGAATTGCTGGCAAGCCGCATCCAATCATTTTGCTTGCAATGGCAACAATAACGAGCACTATGAAAGTGACGTAAAAGAACCAGTCAGTAGTGATAAAGCTTCTAATGTCGAATTGTGCGCCTGCCAACGCGAAGAAGACGGGGGAGAAGATGACGCTGATTTTTTTGGTATAGTCGCGTATTTGCTCTATAGCTTTAGAACTGGCAACCGCCATTCCCGCTGCAAAAGCACCAACTATAGGCGATAAACCCAGCGCAGCGGCTAACGCGGATGCACCGAAGCATGAAGCTGTAGCAGCCGCTTCCACGGTGGACTCTTTCCCTTTTGCCGTGAAATTGATTATTCTTGGCAATGCGAACGCTGAGAAAACAGTCATGGCAAGCCAAAGCCCCAAAGACGTGCCGATGACTGTAACTATGCTAAGAGCGGTGATGGGTGTTGAGGTGGAGATGAAGGAGACGATGACACCTAAGATTGAGAGCCCCAACACGTCGTCTACTACTGCGGCGCTTATCATCAGTCGGGATTCGATGCGACGGGTTTGGTTGAGTTCCTGAAGCACCAGCGCCGTAATAGAGATGCTGGTCGCTACTAGGGCTGCTCCGACTACTAATGCAGCGATAACTGGTAAGCCCATAACTAAAGAGAAGCCATAACCCATAACGAAGGGTACAACCACGCCGATTGTTCCCACAGTGAATCCTGCAACGCCGACTTTGCGGAAATCCCTAAAAGTCATCTCTAAACCTGCCACGAACAGTATGAGGATGCCGCCGATTTCTCCGAATGCCCGCACAATCTCGTTTATCTGGATTAAAGGTGTACCATTGATTACCAGCAGAGCGCCCAAGGCAAAGGGTCCGAGCAGTATTCCAGCGAACAATTCTCCGAGCACTGAGGGGATTTTGCGCCAGGAGAAAATTTCGCCCAAGACCTTGGCTGAGAAAACCAGAATGCAGATGGTAACGATTGCCGTTAGCACTTCATCCAAAGCCATAGGGATACACCTCTTCCCTTGACAACTGTGCTATCGGTATTTAAAACTAGGTTCCATTCTAACAAATTTTTAATATGCAGAAATAGTGCCAAAAAATAGAAGAAATGGGATTTAACTTAGGAATTACTCGTGTGTAGCCTTACTTTTTGGTAAGGGTTATTTCCATCGTGGAAACCATTCTGGACTTGTTCTCGCCCTCACGAGGAGGCATCTCGGCTGTTCCAATAGCGATTTTAGTTACTTTGAGGTCTTTTATGAAACGGTTTCTTGCGATTTCGGCGACGTCAACTGCGGTAGTTATGGCTTGGCCTCTGGCTTTGAGGGTAATCTCTTTTAGGTTGCCTGAGGAGAGGCTCGTGATTATTGCTAGAACATAGCTCATTGGAGGTTTGTTTCCGACGAAAATAACGTCTGCGTTTTCAGTCATACATTTTTCTCCTTTATGTTTGCTTAGTGTGACGCAGCTGTTGCACGCTTAGTTGCGCGGCAGGGCGTCACTGCCAATATTACGGGTTCTCCCTAATAAGTCCATTGAAAAAACACGGCTAAGCGGACAACTGTTGGACAGCACTGGTGGAGAAAGCTAAGAAAGCCTTTTCTACAGCTAACCCGTAATTGCCTACAACACCCGATGAGACGCATAAGCTGTGCTTACCCAATTCAAGAAAAAAATCCAAGAAATGCTCCAAA
>JBNIDO010000014.1:0-43237 GCA_050108095.1 Bathyarchaeia archaeon | reverse complement strand
GTTGCAGTTTTACGGTTTTCTGGAAGCTGGTCTGAAGCTCACTTTGAAGAAAAAAAGCAGGAATTGCTGCAAGAGTTAGTTAAAGCAAAGATAAAAACTAAGGGTAGCGTTTTTAGTATGCTTTATAATCCGCCTTTAACTCCAAGTTTTTTGAGAAGAAACGAAGTAGCCATTGAAGTTGAAAACATTAACGCCGCCTGAGCGGGGTATTCTTAAGCATGCGCAATAATTCTGTCTGTATTATTTTAGATATGGTTCCAGTTTATGTTTAAGCCTTACAAACCTTGCATATCTTTTTTTGGATATTATCGTCTTTATGCTCTCAAGCCACTAGCAGGTATTTAGTGGATTGTTCGCAAGTAGAGAAGGAAATGCCCAACGTAACCCGCAATAAAATATCCTTGAATGAAGCTTGGGCTATCACGTAAATTCTTGACATGTAAAGGTTGCTGCAAACCCACTTGAAGATCAATCTACTCTTTATTTGTTTGACGGAAAATGTAGGATAAAGGTCGTCCCCTTACCTACTTTGCTCTCATATGCTACGTTACCGCCCAGCGCCTCAGTCATACGTTTAACCACAGCTAGACCAAATCCCTGCCCTTTTGATTTGGTGGTAAACATTGGTGTAAACAACTTATCTTTTACCTCTTCAGGGATCCCAACACCGGTATCTTTAACAGTTATAATCAGATCGTCCTTACTCTTGTATGCTCTAATGGCAAGTTTTCCACCGTTGGGCATAGCCTGCATTGCATTTATTGTTAGGTTATTTAGGATGCGTTTAAATAAGTTTGAATCTGCCACTACTATGGCCGCTTCATCTTCAACCTTATATGTGGCCTCAATATTTTCGGGAAACCTGTTCTTGAACAGTACCTCTTCTAATAGGCTACGCAAATCGACATTTTGGGCTGCAAGTGCTATCGGCCTCGCATAATCTTGCAGGTCAGCGACAATCTTATCTATGTAGTCAACGTTTTTCTCTATGCCAGTCAAGCTCTCCCTCATGCTCGCCTTTTCAGCACATTCAGGCGACGAATCTAAGTCCGATTTTATTAGGTAAACATCACTAGCAATAGCCTGCAGCGGATTGCGAATATCATGTCCAACCATTCCTGCGGTGGCTCCAATGGCGGCTAAACGCTCAGCATCTTTAAGCTTTTTTCGTCGCTCTTCTGATAGCTCTTCAGCTTTCCTTAGTGCGCTGATGTCTCTGGCAGCCGCGAAAACTCCTTGCATTTCGCCTGCTTCATTAGTATAAACGGTGGCATTATATAAAACATCAGTGATCTTTCCAGATTTATGCCTGATAGCCAATGGATAATCTCTGACAAGGCCGTCAACGAGGACTTTTTTATAACCTGCCTTTGCTTTTTCAGGTTCAGTGAAATAGTTGGAGAAGTCGCTATCAATTAATTCTTCTCGGGTACAGCCTGTTACTGCCTCAGTTGTATTGTTGACGTCAGTAATTTTACCTTCAGGGCTGATTGTTACTAGAGGATCAAGACTTGCCTCGATAAGGCTTCGTGTATAGGAAGCAGCAGCAGATAGTTTTCTTGTTCGCTCTTCAACAAGCGTTTTCATTTGGTCGGTGTATTCTGCTGCTTTTGTTTCGGATTTCTTGCGTTCTGTAGTTTCCACCAATGAGAATACTAGGCCAATCACTTTTCCAGCGTTGTTTTTGATTGGTTCAAGGGTCCAATCCCAATAGGTTACTCCTCTTTGTGGTTGATCGGGGAAAGTAAACGGCTTATCATTAAACTGAGCAGGAATGCCAGTGTCTCTAACCCTTTTAAATATCGCCTCGTTATCTGCATCAGGATAAAGATCGAAATGATTTTTCCCAATCATTTCTTCAGGTTTATACCCGCAAGTCTCAGCGTAAGCTTGATTGACTCTTACAAAATTGAAATCTCGGTCTAAGTAAATAAGGTGTATATTTTTCACGCAATCAATCATGTGCTGCAGAATATCTTTTTCTTTTTCAACCGGAGCATAATTATTGGGGCCTTTATCTATTCTCATGATTTCAACCATTAACTAAGCTTAATAAATTGGCTTAAATTAATTTAAAGAATGCAGATTGAATTTTTTAACTTTTCGATAGATGCTTTTTTCAACCAATTTTTAATTTTAAGAATATTGCTTCTTGTTCTGATAACTGCATATCTTGTTTGCGATATTATCATCTTTAGGCTCTCAAGCCATTAAAGCTTAGTTTCGCTTTGTTTTTGCGATTGTGCTATGTCTCAGGATGACGCTGGTTGTAAGCGTGTTAGGGAGCCTGTAGCTTTTTGGTTTTTGAATCGCGTGCTGCTATGTCCTTTGCGTATTGACGGTGTAGCGATGGCTGCTGGGCTGCACTTGTTTTTTTGTTTATTGGCAAGATGGCAGCAGAGCGGTGCCGTTTGGGGAAAACCTTTCTGTTTGCGGTTTGCTCCACAACCAGCATGCAACCTGCCTAAATCGCTAATCCTTTAAAGCAGTCGTCTGCCAAGCCCGCTGGTTGTTGTTGTATATAGGGGGTCCCCTGCAACAACAACTAAAGAAAAAAAATTGAAGCACAGAAGGCAGAACTATTTCTATGTTTAGCCACAAGTATTATGTAAGCGAACCGCGCTTTTCTGCATTGTTTAAGCATGATAAAGCAAGGCAGCATTAAGCAGATTGCGCGGCAACGCATCGAAATCTTGTTTGGAAACGCCCAGAAAGTAGCCCGCGCTGACCCCAAACTGGCAGCTCAATACGTTGGTTCCGCACGGCGTATTGCGATGGCAGCCAAAATCCGTTTGCCCCTCGAGTTCCGACGCCGCACCTGCAAAGAATGCAACACCCTGTTCGTGCACGGAGTCAACTGCCGTGTTAGGATAAAACAGAAAAGGGAGCCCCACGTGGTAGTAACATGTTTAAACTGCGGAAACCAAACCCGTTATATGTTAAAGAAAAAGGTGCACACACAAGTTGAGTAAGATTACAACCAGGATGAAGCGGCATGTTAGGCATGTCTTAAAAGACGAGAACCCAACCATTTGGGTGGGTAAAGACGGCTTAACAGCGCAGTCAATCGCTGAAATCGAGAAGCAGCTGCAGAAAAACAAGATGGTAAAGGTCAGGATACTGCCGGCGGCGCTTAAAGAACTAACTACTGCCGAAGAAATCGCAAAGAAAGCGGCTGTGGAAACGGAGGCGGCTTTGGTTGAGGTTCGCGGTCACGTGTTCATCCTGTTTAGGAAGCGACGGACAGTGGAGCCTCAAGAGCCAAAGACTCAGCCTTGATTATGTTGGCTCTGTTTGTCCCTTGTTTAGCAGTCGATTAAAGGGCTTTTCTGTTTTTTCTAGTAATAGAAGAAGAGAACGCCGCTTTTACTCTTCTTCTTCGGTGGGCTTTGCTGTAGCGTCTGTTTCGGTGTGGCAAATTCGATTGCCTCCACACACAGTACATGGCTCCATGCAGAGTTCGATTGTATGTGCGTGTAGACGCATGTTGAGTCCGCTAAGAACCACCCTTCTAGCTGGGCGTATATGTGTACACTGCTATTTCGCCGCTCTGGTACACTTGATGAAACACTGAGGGCACCGATGGCAAACCGTACCAGCCTTCCCCATCTATCCACCAAATCAAGTAGACATGGCTGTAGTTGCCTGTTAAGCCTGTGGCAACATCGGCGGGGTTGTCGTATTCGTACATAATTATCTGGCTGGAGTTTATTTCCGGAAGCGTCCACCCATAGAACGCCCTGTGACTCAGCAGCACCGAATCTGCGTTCATGTGGGTTTTGACCCAATCAACCGCGTTAGCCGCGTTCTGGCAGTCCTCTATTGGAACGGTGTTTTGCAGCATGGAGGAGGGTATCTGGTAGATGTGGCTGTTTAATCCTTCAGCCGAAAAGTAGGGGAAAGGTACCAGAGGAGTCAATACCATAAACCCTAAACTGAAAACCGCGGTGACCACGGCAAGGTAAGCCGCTCCCACTCGGAAAAGAGGCTTCTTGAAAGGTTTCCAATGGATGGATTGCAGCCTGCTTACTCCTTCAATGGCAAAAAACACCAGCGGATAACTTAGCAGCATAAGCAAACGCAGGTTGCTTGGGCTAACCATAGGCACCAAAGCAGCCAGTAAAATCAAAATTATCCAGATGCGCATCTGGAAATTTTTGAATCTTCGTGCACTAAGCAGTGCCAGAGGTAGGAGGGGTAAGAAGCAGAACAGGATAAACACTGCTTCACTTGCAAGCATCGCTGGGTAAGATGAGTAGCCGAACAACGCCAGCCACCCGTCTGGTGTGCTGGGGAAACCGAAGATTAAACGGTACTCGGGGATTGAGGGGCTCAAATAGAAAACCGCTAAAAACAACGCTACCGCCGGCAATGAAAAAGCCCCCAATCGTGCAGCTTTGAGGCGTCCTTCGCGGAACAACTTGTAGATAACGGTGAATAACACAACCCCCAGCACCAAAACGGCGACTACCTGATTCGCCAGCACTACTGCAGCCAGCGCCACCGCGAACAAAAGGTAGTTTTTCCACGAAAACTTCTTGCTTGACATGGTCGCGATTGCTGTTAGGACAACAAAGAAGAAGATCAGAGCGATTTCTTCTCGCAGAGCATCCCATGAAATCCGCAACGCCACAAAATACAGGGTTCCAACTAGGGCGGGAACCAAGCTTTTTTTTGCGGACCATGATAATCCTTGTCTGGCATAAACATAAATTGACAGCCCCAAGAACCCCATCAGAACCGCTGGGAGCACTTTAAGCACAACCATGACTGAACCAGTCACAGCCGTCAACCCTACCGTTATAGTATACAGCAGTGGTGCTGTGCCGATAAAACTCCACAGGTTCACTTGGCCTTGCTGCCACAGCAGCGTTGTCGGCACATAATGGGCCAACGTGTCGAACCCTACAAGGTAGGGACCCATTATGATTTCAGGGATAAACCTGATTAGCATGGGAATTACGAAGGCAAGCAGAGGAAACAGGAGCTTTTTTGAATTCAAGGTAAAAAGAAAATCGTGGCTACGCAGTTAAAGATTGCCTAACCACTCAGTATACGCTAGGGCTATTTAGTGTGCTGCATTTCAAAATAGATGTCTTCGTAAGCCTTGGCGACTGAGCTCCAGCTTTCTTTTTGGGCGAAACTTAGGTTTTGTCTGCCAATTCGTTCTGCAACCTCTTTGTCGAAGAGCACCCTAAGCACGGCATTCTCCAATGCTTCAGCGTCGCCGGGAGGTACCAGAATCGCTGAGGCACCATCGTTGACTAACTCTCGGATTTCAGGCAAATCAGACGCCACCACTGGTCGGCCATAACCGCATGACATGTGAAATACGCCGCTTGTTCCTGTAGCAATCAGGTAAGGTAATACAACAATGTCTGCATCGTTGAATACGCTTGAAAGGTTTTCCTCTGGGATGTAGCCTAGGAACTTGGTGTTTGGCGGCGCTATTTTCTTGAGGCTGTCTATGAAGTGAGGATAGTTCGGGTGGCTGTTACCTGCCACGATGAGGGTTACGTTTTTTTGGTCTTCAGCGATTTTTTTGAAGGCGTCAAACATCACGGGGATCCCTTTTGATGGTCCCATGTGGCCAAACAATAGAATCTTTTTGTCTTTGCAGTCTTTTGGGGGGTCGTTGTATGCTTTGGTGCCGTGCGGGATGTACTTGACGTTTTTGTATTTATGATGGTTTTTGATGTGTTGGGCGTATGATTGGACGGGGACAACAACGTTTTGGGCAGTGAGCAAGATTTTTGTGGCTAATAGGATGCCGACTTTATTGACTAGACTGGGTTTGAGATTCACTTTTGTTAAGTCTACTTTCTCCCCCAAGTTATGGAGAAGCACCACAGTCTTTAAGCCAAACATTCTTGAGAGCAGAACTAGCGAGAACCCGCTGAAATTCACGAGTCTATTTTTGCCGAAGCTCTGAAAGTGCATGTTAAAATGGAGAACATCAGGATGCAATCTCCGCGCTGAAAAAAGAATTTTAACAATCGAAAATGGGTCATCCGGGTTCCATGCCCGAATCACCTGAATTTTAGGGTTATTGTCGATTTTCTCGTTACTGCCCGTTTCATCCGCCAAAACATATACGGTCTCGATACTGGGGCGCTTTGCTAATTCCTCGACAAGATTTTCCGCATACTCGCTTAATCTGGCCCTGTTAGGAGGGTAGGAGGAGACAAAGCAAACCCTCAAACGCTCTAAATCTCCTCGAAGCGATTATGCGCTAAAGTGAACCTTTTAGAACTAAACGTGCGCTTTCTGTTTGCCCAACTCATGATTTGGTTGTCCCGCTGAATCTGTTCCATTGACATCCTAAAAACCCTTGCCCTTATCAGGACATAAACCTGTTTCACCGGCAAAACCTCTACTATTATAGAGGATTACTTTTTGTCATAGGAGCCACGGAACCATCTTTGGTGGTTTTAGTCCAGTCTCTTTTGCTTCTGAAAACCAGTTTGAGGAATGCCCAGCCAGCAATAAACATCTGCATTAACCAGTAGACATAGATGGAGGGTATCCACAAAATGTTTCGAAGCCTTATGGGTTTCTCGGTGGCGATTAAGCCTACTCCGATGGAAACCAATGACACCGCGGTTAATGCGATTACTAATCCTGTGAAGTTTAGAACCGGTGTACTCTGGGAGAGAAACACTGCTACTATAAACCAGTTGATGTAGCTTAACAGGGAAACCACCATCATGAAGGGCCCTGCCAAGGAGACTTCAGCGTCCACGGTCCGCTTGTTGATGTGGTCGAGGAGTCGCCCATACTTCAAAGCGGTCTCCATGTATCCACGGTACCACCGCACCCTCTGCTTGACAAGACTTCTCAGAACAGTCGGGGTTTCCTGTCCAGAACAAACATCCGGTGCATACTTGATAAGGTGGTTTTTCTCTACAAGACGCAACGCTAACTCTACGTCTTCAGTTAACGAGTTTTCGTCCCAGCCGCCCATTTCCTCTAACACGTTGCGTCTGACGAATTGGCAGCTTCCCGTGAGGGGCACAAACAACTGCAGTTTTTCACGTCCGCTCATCAGCATCTGGAACCACGCTTTTTCCTCCATGGCGATAACGCGGGTGAGGGCATTGCTTTTCTCGTTTATAGAGGTGGTCATGCCTTGAACCGCGATGATTTTTTTGTCAGTTAAGTATGCGCTGACTTTTGCGAGGACATCTTTTTCTGGTAGGCTATCAGCGTCGAAAACGCCAATTACGTCGCCGTTGAGGTATGGTAGGGCAAGGTTGAGGGCTGCTGGTTTGCCATGCGTGGTTTGCTCTGAAATCACTTTGAACATGCTTGGGTATTTTTCCTCGTATTCGCTGCATATTTGGCAGGTTTTGTCAGCAGAGTTTCCGTCGACTACGACTACTTGTATTTTGTCTTTGGGGTAGTCTAAGTTGAGGATGCCGTCTAGGCACCGGCGGATTACGGTTTCCTCGTTTTTTGTGGGTACAATTAACGAAAACTTTGGTGTTTCCCCTGAGATGTTTTTGTTTTTAGCGGAGGCAAGTTCAGCTTGGATTCTGCGTTTATTCCTTATTCCAATGTAGATGATTGAGCCGTTATACACTGACCAAAAAAGCAAAACCGCCAAGAGCACAATTGAGATGATGTCAGTTACTATCATGTTTTTTCCGCCAGCCCTGTGCCGCCGGTTCTCAATTGCACCTTTTGGCTAACACGACTTATTCTGTCCAGTGCAGCAAAAGCCAGTGTGCTTAGAACTTTAGGTTTCTCTGGACGGATAAATCGTTTTTTCATTACAATGTTCACTATGCCTTCTTAAACTTTTTAACTTTTGTTTTCGTTCTTAACTCGTATAGACTGCCTCATTTAAACCCACTTTCTGGTACAGGATGCATAAATAGGTATCTCAAATAACTTGATTTGCTTAACCTCAAATAAGTGGTTAGCCTATTACCGCTGTATCTATTGGGCACATTCATGCTTCTATTTTAAGAGTTTTTGCTTGTAAGAAAACTTAAAAGTGGTTCATCACTTCTGTATGTTGATTAATTCATGCGTCACTTTTTAGTTTTTTTCTTATTTTCCATAGTGTTGCTAGGCGCTTTCTTACCCAGCTACGTAGCAGGCCAAGAAGTGTATGCCTTGGAGGTACAGGGGTTTGCTTGGACACACTCTACCTTAAACCTGCTTATTGTCCCCGCTGGCAACGAGTCATGGTGGAACCCCCTATACATTAACTCCACGCTAAGAGCCATCGGGCAATGGAACGAAGCCATTACACAGTTTGCCCAAAACAACACGGATTATTCGTACCTCTCAGGCTTAACCATTAACTCCAACATTTCAAATCAGACTTTACCCGGCTACGACATCTACATCAACTGGACAGAAGCATCCCTGAGCAACACGGCAGACGAAATAGGCTTAACCCGAACCTTCGTCAGCAGAGACAGCACCATAAATAATTGTACAATCAGCCTTGCCGCCAGCGCAAATCACCAGATGACTTTAAATGACGTAGACATGCAGAACATTGCTCTTCATGAACTGGGGCATGTGCTTGGGCTTGGTCACTGCAACTATACCGGTGACTTAATGTATTTGTTCTACAGTGTGGGCGGTGTCGCTGGAGAAGAGGTTTCTACTCTTGACGCTTATGGAGTCGCAACAGTGTTTGCTTGGATGAAGGACCCGACGAGTTTTTACCCAGTTAGCGGATGGTTAACTGCACACTCAGTAACCTTGCCTTCATTCATTACCTATCAGGGGATACCTGTGTCGCCGCAGAACGCTCCGCCGCAAACTCTAGAGAACAATTCGGTAGTGCGGTTTTTTATGTTAGTTTATCAGCTTCTGCTTCATCCTGAAATCGCCGTCGCAGTGGCGGCTTTTATCATATTCTTTATCATAATCGGTATAGCAGCTCGACCCAGAAAACGTCGGCCTGCTACGGCTGACTCATAAACTCCTGGAAATCTTTGAGGCTACGCGGCTGCAGCGTATAATTCGTTTTCCTTTCCAATCCGATTGTTGAGGAAGGTCTTGCGCCGTAGTCATGCCCCGGATAAACCTCAACGGCATCATCGAGTTTTAGGAGCTTGTTAAAGAGGCTGTCATACATGCTTTTTGCGTTGCCGCCTGGCAAATCCGTTCTGCCGCATTCCCCCATAAAAAGGGTGTCACCCGTTAAGAGTTTGGAGTCGTCGACTAAGATGCAGATGCCGTCTTGAGTGTGCCCAGGCGTATAGATTATTTTAAGCTTGATTTTGCCGATGCCCAGCACGTCGCCATCATCTACTGGCATGTCGAAGCGGGTTTTTGACTGTTTGTAGGCTACAAGTTTTGCGTCTGAGAGGGCTTGGAGTTCTGTGTTGCCGGCGGTGTGGTCAGTGTGCCCATGGGTGTTGATTATGTATTTTAGCGTCAAATTCTGCGCCTTGAGTGTTTTGATGATTTCGTTTGCGTTGTAGCTTGAATCCACCACCGCAGCTTCCCCGCTGGCTTCGTCAGCGATAATGTAGCTAAAGTTGTCTCCGTGTCGTTGAATCTGCCTAAAAAACATCGCTGTCTGCCACCTTTCACCTTATTTTTGCTCTTTTCTCCTTTGCGTCAGCCATTCCTGGGCGAGCTTTCTGCCCTTTTCAGTGTAGACCAACGCCACAATCTTGTCCCAGTCAAAGCCTTCCTTGGCATTGTAGTAGGGGTACTCTTCAGGCGTGAACATAACCAGCTTGTCGGCGTCGTAGAGGGTACGGAAAGCATCTGATGGGTAATCGGGGTGGTCATGGTGGGTTGCGATGATTTTGCAGACCTGCGCTATAAACGAGTTTGAGCAACTTAGCTGTTTTAGAAGCGCAGTGGCGATTTCTGGTCCTTTTTCGTATTGGTCTTTGATGGTGCAGCCGCCGATGTCATGGAGTATGATGGCGGTGTAGGTTAATTCTTGGAGCACGGGTTCTGTGGGAAAGTTTTGCTTAGCTATGTGGAGCACTCGCTGGGTGTGGCATATGCCGAAATCGTTTCTTTCAAGGTAAGGAGCCGCCAAACGCCAAAGCTCATTTAGGTCAATCATAATTCAAACCGCTTTCCTCTGTGTATCTGGGTTGAACCAGCTTAAATTTTGCGGCACAAAGACGCTCAAGTAACTCAACGAATATTTTTCTAACTCTTAGTTGCAGTGAAAAACCGCCTATACACAACAACAACCAGACGCGCCTGTGGCGTTATGCTTTTTTGGTTCGGGGTTCGCTGGTGTTTGAGGGCTGGTTGTGGATGATTTTACAAGCAGTAAATGCTTGGGGTCAACTCGTTTTGCTTTTTCTAGACCGCATTATGTTGCTGCCTGTTGAGGCGTTCTCCAAGCAGCGCTGATTTGAACTAGCACTAAAACAAGCCCTGAGCGAAAAAGAGCCATATTTTATTAGGAGAGCTCAGTCTATCTGTTTTGCCCTCACCTAACAACAGGCGACGTATCCGCTGCCTTGCTCTATGCCCCAAAAGTGGTTGACGAGTGAGGAAAGCCATGAACTTCTGGCAAAAGGTCATAGTTGTGTCTGAAAAGAAGATGTGGGTTCACCGGATAAAGAGGTTTTAGCGCCCACACCAAGCAGGTTTGAGAGCGATTTTATGTCGTGCGGCGGAAGGCCTGAGTAGTACTTTGCGAAGTACCCATAAACCTCTGTCTTAGCAAGGTACGGCTTAAGTTTTTCAGCCCATTGCCTGTAATCCGTTGTTTTGTCAGCTTCAATTTTGCCCAATGTACCCACCACCGCCGCTCGGTCGCCTTCCCAACGCATATACAAGAAATCCCCCGTAACCTCACGGCACTCCACCATCAATGCGCTGTCAGTCCAAGCTAAAACCACGCTGTTATCGCGCAGAAGACCAAAGAATTGTGGGGTCAGCCACGATTTGTTCCGCACTTCCACTACATAGCGATGCTCTTTTGGAAGTTTATGCAAGTACTCGGCTAAGTCCGAGAAGTGGTCTGCGGTGAAGCTGGGAGGGAACTGGAGCAGCATAGGACCCAGCTTTTCCCCCAAAAGCCCAGTGCGGCCTATGAAGGCATCGGTCTGGGGCTGGCAGTTCCTAAGCATCAGAACATGGGTGATGAGCTGTGGAAACTTTAGCGAGAACACAAAGTCCTTAGGGGTTATGGCATGCCAGTTTTTGACAGTTTGTTCTGTGGGATTGCGGTAGAATGTACTGTCGACTTCCACGGTGTTGAATTGACTTGCATAGTAAGCTAAGAAGTCCTTCGACGCGGTTTTAGCCGGGTAGAAGCTACCCTTCCAAAAATTGTAGCTCCACCCAATCGTGCCCAAACGCAGCTTAGCCATGGCTGTCTTTTCCCTTCAACAGCAACCAATCCTTCTGGTCCTCAGATTTCTTAAGCCGCACCAACACATAGTTTCCGTGCAGGCGTTCACCGTCGAGTTTGACTTCTATTTTGTCTTTCTCCCAAACCTTCACCTCATAATGCCCCTTATCCCAGATTTTCACTGTCCCAGCCCCATACTGTCCCTTGGGGATTGTGCCTTCGAAACTTGCGTATTCGTAGGGGTGGTCTTCGGTTTCCACTGCGAGGTGGCGGACGTTGGGGGCTTCGGGGATGCCTTTGGGGACTGCCCAGCTTTTGAGCACGCCTTCTTTTTCCAGTCGGAAGTCCCAGTGGAGGCGTCGGGCGTTGTGTTCTTGGATGACGTAGATTAGGGGTTCTTTGTTTTCTGGGGTGCCTTTGGGTTCGGGGGTTTCTTGGAAGTTGCGTTTGGAGGCGTACTGGGAGAGTTTTTCGTCTGAAGCTGCTGGTTGGGCTGCTTTAGGTGCCTCGGTTTTTGCTGTTCCGTCTAATTGGTCGAGGGTACATTGCTCGGGGGTTTTGTCATCCCTTAAACGTTTAAAACGTGCCATTCTCAACCTTCCATCCTTCGTTACTACTTGATAGGCGACTTCACAGACGAGTTTAGGCTCAAGCCACGTGACGACGTCGCCTGCTTCTGGTTTAAACGGTTCCTTGTCTGTGGTTACCTTCTCAAACTTATCCATTAACATCCGAAGCGTTTCCTCGGCAAAGCCTGTGCCCACCTTGCCAACGTAGACCGGCTGCTTGTTCTCGTCGTAGAGCCCCAACAGCAGGGCGCCAAAAGTTTCTTGGCGAACATTTTGGCCATGGGTGTAACCGAAGATGATGCAGTCGCAGGTTTTTAACTTCTTAATCTTTAGCCAACTCCCTGTCCGCAAGCCTTCCTCGTAGTGGCTGTCCTTGCGTTTCGCCATAACGCCCTCTAATCCCTTCTGCAACGCCAACTCAAAATAGGCTTCGCCTTTTTCTTCGATGTAATCGCAGAGGACCACGTTGGCGCCTTCTTTTAAGCTGTCTTTTAAGATGGTTTTGCGCTCTGTAAGCGGCAGTTGGGTGAGGGGGTTGCCGTCTTTTTCGAGTATGTCAAAGACTATGTAGACGGCGGGGGCACACTGGGCTTGTCGCTGGATTTCGCCTTCGGAGACCGCCTGTCCCCGTTTGAGCAGGGTTTGAAAGTCCGGGATGCCTTCTTGCATAACCACGATTTCGCCGTCTACCACGATGTTGCTTGCAAGACGGGAAAGTTGTTCGAGTTCGGGGAAGTTTTGTTTTAGTTCTTTGCCGTTGCGGCTTCTGATGCTAAGAGGCTCCTCAATGTAAGCGATTGCGCGGAAACCGTCCCATTTAATCTCGAAAAACCAGTCGCTATCCGTAAACGCTTGCTCTACAGACTTTGCGAGCATGGGTTTGTAGTAGTGGCTACGGCTCATTTCTGCTGTTCCAGCTGCTTAAGCGTATCCCGCAATGCAACCATGAGGCCTTTAGCTTCGACTTCCGGCGGTTTCTCCACATGGACCTTTTCGCCTTTGAGCTTTTGGTCCACGAGTTCTTGCACCCGCTCCATGTAAGTGTCTTTGAACTCGGTTATGTCGAAGTCGCCTGAGAGGTCCTTGACGATTTTGACGGCTAAGTCGATTTCTGCTTTCTGGGGTTCTGGGAGCTTATGGAGCTTCTCGAAATCTCTTGGGTCCACCACATCGTAGGCATACCGCAGCGTCGTAAGAACCAATGCGCCCTTGTAAGTATGCAACAACGCCGGATACTCTTTAGTTCGCAAGGTAATTCGTCCCGCACCTGCCTTGTTAGTCTTCTCCAACGCATTGAGCAGCAAACTGTAGGCGTCTTTGCTTTTGTCAGGCAGCAAGGCGTAGGTGCGGTCAAAGTAGATGGGGTCCACGGAGAAGTAATCGACGAATTTGCTGATGCGTATGCGCTTGTCCGATTCGGGGCGAACAGCATCCAACTCGCTCTTGTCAAACAGCAAGTATTCGTCTTTGGAGACTTGGTAGCCTCTTGCAATCTCGTTCCAAGGCACGACTTTGTCTTCTTTAACACAGACTTTCACATACTTGATTGGTTGCCCATCAGTTTTATGGAGGAAATGGAATGCGATGCCTTTGTCGTAGATCATGGAGTAGAGTTTGACTGGGACGTTGACGAGCCCAATTGTGATTGAGCCTGACCAGATTGAGCGACTGGGCGCTGGCGCACTGGTTTTCTCTGTTTGCGTTTGCTCGGTGGTTTCCTCTTCTTGTTCTAAACCCAAACTGATGCCTCCAAAAACTGCCTACGAATAAAATATGAAAGGTCAAGGGTTTAACCTTTTTCGGGAAAACCCACGTAAAGCGCGAACCGTGTTTCTATCCTATTAGCGTCAGCATTATAGCCTTTGCCGAATACAACCGATTTTCAGCCTGCTCAAAAATCACTGACTTCGGGTTATCGATGGCTTCTGCGCTGATTTCGTAGCCTCGGTGGATGGGCATGTCATGCATGATGTAGGCGTCGCTGTCCTTGAGTAGTTCGGCGTTGATTTGGTAGGGCATCATCAGTTTGGTGCGTTTCTCTTTTTCAGCGGCGAATTTGGGGTCGGTGAAGAACTCCATGTCAATCCATGTGTCAGTGTAAACGAAATCCGCGTCCTCAACCGCTTCCTTAACATCTAAAGTGCTTTCCCAGAGCCCAGTTTTATTTGCTTCAGCCAAAACTGCTTCGTCTCTGGCTGCCTCGTTGAAAATCGGCGTCACCGTGGTTAATTTGACGCCTGTTTTGGTGCAGGCTTCAATGAGGCTGTTGGTGACGTTGTTGTGGACGCCTATGTAGACGAGTTTGGCGCCTTCAAGTTTACCCAGCCGCTCCTTGATAGTGATTAAGTCCGCCAGCACTTGGCTCGGATGGTACATGTCGTCACAACCGTTGATGACGGGAACGCGGGAAGCCGACGCCATCTTTTGGAGGTCAGAGTGGTAGAGCAACCGTGCCATTATGCAGTCGACGTTGCGGGAGAGGTAGCTAATTTCGTCTGAGATGTCAGCTAATGTTAGGTTGGTGGTTCGCCAGTCGATGTAGAGTGCGTGGCCGCCCAGTTGGGTCATGGCTACTTCGAAGCTGACGCGGGTGCGGGTGCTGGTCTTCTGAAAAATCAACGCTGCGGATTTGCCCTCGCAGGTTTTTAGGTATTTTTTGGGGTTTTGCTTTGCTTCTACGCCTAAATCAACGAGGTCTTTGAGGTCTTTGCCTGAGAGTTCTTTAAAGTTGAGCAAATGCATCTTTTCTGCGCCTTCAAGGATGGTTCAATCAGCCATGCAATAATAAGCTTTATGCAAAAACTTTTTCCGCAGCAACGCTGTCCATACCTGCAGGTAAAGGCATGATATTGCTCGTCTCATCCAACAAGGACCCTGCAAGCTTAAACATCAAAGAACAAATCCTCAAAAACTACATCTTCCAAAAGAGCACTCAAGTTTTCGAGGACAACCCTATCTACAAAGCCGATGTTAACGGCAAAGAAGTAACCCTTGTAACCTTGAACCGTGAATCCGTGACAGCCCAAGATTTACCTCAAAAGTTTCCAGCTGCCAAATTCATAGTTTTTATCTCAAGGCACAGCAGCCAAAGCGGCAAACCCACCCTCTCCGTCCACACACCCGGAAACTTTGCAACTGCTGAACTCGGAGGCTTACCCAAAACCGTTTCAGTAGCGCCAGCCGCAGCCATGCAAACCGCCCTCAAAGCCCTGTGCCACTATAAAGAACCGCTGTCGCTTGTGTTTGATTATGAAGTTTCCTACGAATGTACCCATCACGGACCCAGCTTAAACGTTCCTACGATGTTTGTGGAGTTGGGCAGTTCCCCTGCTCAGTGGAGCGATGTTAAAGCTGCCGAGGCAGTTGCACACAGCGCCATGACAGCCATCGCAACTTTCAAAGACTCCACCCAGCCAGCGGTTTTAGGCATAGGCGGCACACATTACAACCAGAAATTCACCACCATGGCTTTGGTTGGTGAGGCGGCGTTTGGGCATATGGTTCCCAAATACGCTGTTTCTCTCTTAGACGAGGAGGTGCTGCGTCAATGTGTGGAGAAAACTTTGGAGCAGGTGCCGATGGCAGTGTTGGATTGGAAGGGCATCAGAAGCGAAGATAAACCAGCTTTGGTGTCTGCGCTGGAAAAGGCGAAGTTGCCCTACAGGCGAGTCTAATAGCCCAGCTTATAATCCCTGAATTATATGTAAGACAATGACCATGTAGAAGGTTACTGCGAATGCTGGATGAAAAAACCGTATCTGCTTACGGGCACTCGCCGCTAATCCCATCGACATAACGATGCCTGTGGCCACCAACAGAACCATCGTTGTGTAGAGCACTACGCCTGTGCCTAATTCCGGGTAGAAAGCTGCGGGTCGAGTGACTTGATGGACAAAATGGATCGAAACTAGCAGCACAGCAACCAAGTTTCCAATCATGTGGGCATTGCGGGTTGCTGCATACTGCTTAGGCGCTCGGTATTTAACGATGGTTAAAATGGGGGTTGTAATGGCTATGTATAGGGTGCCTGCCCAACTGATCCAATGAGTTAAAGATTGGGAATACCCAAACAGGTTAACTTGTACAAAGGGCAGCCTTGCAATGCGAAGAAAAACAACTGCTTCAACTGCAATAATAATCGCTACTATGAGAAGTAAGGTGATAACAATTGCTCTCTGCATCAGGTAAAGCACTCTTTTAACACCCTAATTATGTCTTAAACGTTATAAAACTGTTTGTAAATGCTCAATGCTATAGAGACATAAATGTTTAATAGCCTCTATAGAGTAGACTTTTAAGCCCAAAACTTACAGTAACGTTTATTATATCTAAGTGAAATCTTGAAGGGTGCGGTAAAAAAATGGGAATTAAATCTTGGCTACAACAGGCAGCAAGAACGATGAAGCTAGCCGTAAAACCTGGACGCGAAGAGCTATGGCTCTCAATAAAAATCAGCGCATTAGGCATAGGCGTAATCGGCTTAATAGGCTTCGTCATTAAACTCATCTCATTCGCTCTTGGCGGAGCATCCGCTTAGAAGGCAAGAGTTTATGGACAAAAACGAAGAGCTTTCGGACGTAAAGATTTTCGCGGTTAAAACCACCACAGGGCAAGAACGCAACGTTGCAAGGTTAATCGCGTCAAAGGTTGAGATGACCCATATTCCAATCAAAGCTCTTCTTGTCCCAGACACCCTCAAAGGCTACGTGTTCATAGAAGCAGATGGACCACACCTCGTCGAAGAAGCCATCTCAGGCGTCCGTCACGTCCGTAGCCGAATCCCCGGACTGATCAGCTTCAACGAAATTGAACGCTACATCGTCCGCAAACCAGTCATGGAAGACCTTAACGAAGAAGACGTCGTCGAAATCACTGGTGGACCATTCAAGGGTATGCGCGCCAAAATCACAAGACTCGACAAATCTAAAGGCGAAGTCACGCTCGAACTCCTCGAAGCAACCTTCACTTTGCCCATCACAGTACATTCAGACTATGTAAAACTAGTTGAAAAAGCAAAAGCATAAAGTGAAACACCATGGCAGATAAAAAAGTTGTAGAATTAATCGTCAGCGGCGGACAAGCCAACGCGGGTCCACCATTGGGTCCAGCTCTTGGCCCCTTAGGCGTCAACATCGTTGCTATCGTCAACAAAATCAACGAAATCACTAAAGAATACGCTGGCATGAAGGTTCCAGTGAAAATCAGCGTTGACCCCGAAGACAAAACCTTTGAGGTCACCGTCGGTACACCTACTTCATCGGCTCTTCTTGTTGCTGAATTAAAGATTGAGAAGGGATCAGGTACACCCAACACGGTTAAAGTCGGCGACTTATCCATGGAGCAGATGGTGAAGATAGCCAAAATCAAGGCTCCGCAGCTTTTAGCCACCAACATTAAGGATGCAACTAAAGAGTTGCTGGGCACCTGCGTAAGCTTAGGCGTCACCGTTGAAGGCAAAGACCCCCGAGAAGTCCAAAAAGACATCGATTCCGGCAACTATGAAAACCTATTCGGTAGCCAACAATGATAAGCGAATATTTTTATAATGGGTTTCCAATCCCTCATTGGCACGAGGCTTAAAAATGCCCCTAGACAACAAAACCATCACCGAAGCAATTAAACAGGCTAAAGCGCAGTCTGGACAGAAAAAATTCAACCAGACAGTCGATTTGATCCTTGACATTGTCGAAATCGACATGAAGGCTCCAGAAGGCAAAATCCAAGAAATGGTGGAGCTCCCGCATGTGGGCAAACCTAACAAGATTTGTATTCTTGCTTCCAGCGGAGACTTTGTAGTTAAAGCCAAGAACTCCCAAGCTGAAAAAGTCATCGAACGCGCAGACTTAGATGCATTGAACGGCAAAAAGAAGGACCTTCGCAAATTAGCCAATGACTATGATGTTTTTATCTGCGAAGTGCCGTTGATGCCCCTGGTAGGTAGAATCCTCGGTCCAGTTCTAGGTCCAAGAGGTAAGATGCCTGTTCCAGTTCCTCCAAACGCTGACTTAACAGCGCTGATTGCGAAACACCGCAAGACAGTGTTAGTGAGGATGCGTGCTCAACCCATCATCCAAGTTCCTGTTGGTCAAGAACAGATGAATGATGAAGATTTAGTTGAAAACATCATGACTGTTCTCCGTACCTTGGATGGAAAACTGAAGCGTGGTCTCAAAAACGTCAAGTACGCTTTCATCAAGACATCGATGGGTGAGCCAGTCAAAATTAAAGCTTAAAGAGAAGATGTAACATGCCATCCCAACAAGTATTAGAAGAAAAATCAAGCGAAATAGCAGCAATCAAAGACATATTCAAAGAATACAAGTCCGTCGGCATTGCCAGCCTCCAAAAGGTTCGTGCTTCACAGTTACAGGAACTCAAGAAAAGCATGGCTGGCAAAGTTTACCTTCGAGTCCTCAAAAACACCCTCATAAAAATCGCCATCGAAGAACTCAACCAAGCAGAACTCAAAAAGCTCGAGGAATACTTGGAGGGATCAAACGTTTTCCTCTTCACCGACCTCAACCCCTTCAAACTGGCGCTACTGCTGGAACGAGGCAAAGTAAAAACCACCGCTAAATCAGGCGACATAGCAGCATTCGACGTTGTCGTCCCAGCCAGCAACACAGGTCAACCCCCAGGTCCAATCATCAGCCAACTCAACGCAGTCGGTTTGCCAACTAAAATCGAAAACGGCAGCGTCTGGGTCAGCAAAGACACCCTCGTTGTCCGCAGAGGCGAACCCATCAACGAACGCTTAGCCGGTGTCCTCTCTAAACTCGGCATAAAAGCCGTCGAATTGGGCATCTCTATGCGTGCAGTCTTCGACAACGGCATGATGATTAACGGCGATTTACTCCATGTTGATGTTGAAGCCACCAAACACAGCGTTGAAGCAAGCAACCAAGAAGCCTTCGCATTGGCTATCAGCATCGGTTACGCAACCAAAGAAACCATCAAGCCGCTTCTGCAGACAGCTCACCAGAAAGCAGTTGCACTCTCAGTCGGCGCAGCCATCCCAACCAAAGAAACCATCGCAGACCTCATCCGCAAAGCCAACGCTGAAGCAAGCTGCCTACAAGAGAAAGCCAAGCCCAAAGCGGCTTAAGCCAAACTCTTTTCCTTTTATCTTAATTTGTTTATGTTTTAGATGCGAATACGCAGGCAAGTCTGTAGACCTTCAGGCAATCGATTGTTTGAAGCCTGCCGTTTTTATCCATTCAAGAGCTCCCACCAACGACTAAGGGTTCCTTCGTTTCCATCAAACTGCTAACTGGTCAACTCTCTCGCTAATCCGCCTGTTTCACAAGCATTTGGAGGCTTACTTCATAACTTTACCTGAGCAGACGAGTTTGCCCAACCGCAGCCAAAAATTAAGTGTTATTTGTCTAAGCGGTGTCGGTAGCATTCGTAGTCTGGGAGTTTGCGGATGTATTCTTCACACATCAACTGCGACGAAATGATAAAGTCGGCGGAGGACCGGTTCATTGCGATGGGGATGTTCCAGACTACCGCCACCCGTAGCAGCGCTTTCACGTCGGGGTCATGCGGCAAAGGCGAGAGGGGGTCCCAGAAGAAAATCAGGAAATCAATGTCGCCATCTGCAATGCGTGCGCCAACCTGCATGTCGCCGCCTAAGGGTCCGGACTCCAAATTGTAGATGTCCAGCCCCAACTCTGTCTTTAGCAGACGACCCGTGGTTCCCGTAGCGAAGAGGTCATGCTTCTGCAATGTGCCCAAATTGTACTTTGCCCACTGTAGCATATCCTCTTTTTTGTTGTCATGGGCAACGAGTGCTATACGTTTTCTGTATCTTATCACAGCGTTTTTTATCATGGCTGCTTCGCCTGTCAGCTATGGGTTCTGGGGGTTCACTTATAATTGTTCCGCTGTAGAACAGAAGCTTACGCGTTAGGTTTTAGGAATAAAAGTTAATTAGCATTAACACCTTTGGCAAATAGTGGGGAGGAAAAATCAGTGGGGTCACTGAAAAGTTTAGCCCAGGGCTTTCTTGTCGCCACGGGGCTGATATGGATATTCAATGTTATGGCGCTGGTACGCGGGGGTGACGCGTGGCTAGGCTTAACCTATCTGCTAATTCTGCTTATCCCCGCTACAAGCATAGCCATCCTGAAACTCACACCCCAATCCGCAGCAATACAAGACAGCCACAAGTGGCACAACCTACTCTTTGCCTTCCAAGGCGTCGCCTTAGCATTCTGGAGCTATGACCTGATAACCACATTCTACGCCATAAACATCACAGGTTTAGCCGTCGAACTCAACCCACTGGGCTGGCCACTTGGCATCCTCGGCGCATTTGCCTTTTACGCCCCTACTCTGGTGTTTGCCTATGTCCTCCTCTATAGGATGAAAGAGAAAATGTCCCATTACGCCGCCGTCCCATTAACCCTCCTAACATTGGCAATGGGTTCGATGAACCTCTTAGCAGGCGCCCAAAACTTCCAAGTGTTCGTCACCACCGCTGCACTTGCCTCAAGCGTCCGCTTTGAACTCTTAGCCGTGATTGCCGCCTTGGACTTGGCTATTCCCTTAACACTTAGGCACCTATTTGTGCAGCCAAAAACGAACTTTCAAGCTAAAGTGGCTTAGAGGTGCTGTTTGCTACGGCGGTAGAGGTCCTCTGGCGTGTCAGGTTTGTGTTTGATGCCTTCCCTTGTGGGCACCGTAACCGTGTGGTCTTTGGGTTCAACCTCGATGTCTTTGGAAACGGCGTCGTTGAAGGCTAAATTCTTTTTTTCTGTTACTAAAAACACGTTCCAGTTGGCGGCAAACAGAGTTTAAGGATATGTGGCTGACTAAGAAGCAAAAAAATGCTGTTCGTAGGTTTTCATCTGCTTGTAGAATCCGCCTCAACCTGCCAGCAACCCAACGCAGATGCGGCTACAGAAACAGACGTTACAGCAAAGCCCACAGGAAGAAGAAGAGCAAGGGCAACACTCTCTTCTTCTAACACTAGAAAAACAACTTCTGATACTGCTAGGGCTATGCAGAATAGGTTGGCGGCACCGTAGTTTGGGCTGGGGGCGGTTGGATTCTGAAAAACGCCACCGCCAACAGCAGCCAGGCGATTTCCTGCACTACTCCGCCAGGCACAACCAAAAGAGTCAGTTGTTCATAGGTGATCAAATTAACATAAGCAAACACGGCAAAAACAACGCCAGACACAGCCATCAACAGGCCACCAGCCAAAAGAACCTTCGCGGCTGTCCGAAACATGGAAACCCCTGATTTGTCGCCTAGCAGGTTGAAGGCAAGTACATCAAGTACGATGTTGATTAATGCAACAAATCCGAAGGCTCCCAGAAAAGGCGCAAGGTAGGGCAGTAATAGCGATTGAATTTCAGTCGATGAAGGCATGGCGGAAGGGCTGAAGCTTGGGAGGATGCTGGCTAAATAAGCGAAGAAAACTGCAAACATAGCTATCACGGTGGCTATGGCTGCTACTATGCCGATTAGGATTCCGTAGAGGACATAGTTGAAGATTCTGCGTTCACCATAGTCATTGGAGAACCCATACATTGCCACCAAGAATAAAATGAATCCGACAAACGCCAAGACGCCAACGGCGCCCACGACAGCGGAAACCGCAAAGTCAGCAGCTAGGGATGTAGGATAGAAGTATCGGAAGAGTGAAAAAACGGTACTGACGGCGCCGACCACGGTGAAGCAGGCGCCCAACAAGCCCAAGGTTCGGTTACTCTGAATAGTCACGTCTTAAACCCCACAGGGATATATTATTCGTTTAAAGGATAAGTTTTTTGTTCAACTACTGAGCAGAGGCTTGCTTAGCCTTCAAATTAACCTGACCCACCCACAGCTTATCCACCTCAACTCTCTGCGGCAGCGTTACCGTAACGGCTTTGGAGAGGTGGCTTTTTCCGTATTTGACTGTGGCTTGAGGGGTTTTGGCGTCAGAGTAGAACGCGGTCAGTTTTGCCGCGGTTTCTATTGCGGCTTTTGTTTTGGGACCCTGTAAGAGCGTTACGGGGCCAACAATTAGAGGCAACTCAAAATAGTAGTCGCTTGGCGGCTTGTTGGCGGTTAAGTACTGATTCTCGGATTGGTTTCTGCCGACGATGAATTTGTTTTCGCCGATACGGAAATGCCTGCCCACGCGGAGCAGGGCAATGTCGGCGGCGGTGACACGTTTTTTGTGTTCTAAGAGGTCCCAGAGTTTTTTGCTGTACTCCTCGCAGGTCAAAAGGCACCCGCCCGCCGGAGAAGGATACACTTGTATGCCGTATTCTTTGGCTAGTGCGAACTGGGGTTTACGTGACCGACCTTGAATAGCCAAAAGTTTGCTGCGGTCAACCTGTCCCTTCTTCTCCGCCTCGGTTTCCTTAAGCAGTTTCGCGGAGAGAGGCCGCAAAAGTTTGCCTTCTAAACCGGTTTCTTGAGCGATTGTTTTTAGTGCGGCTCCGTGTTGGGACATGGGGCGTTCACCTAGGACTTCGCCTGTGAATAGGAAGTTGGCGCCGATTTCTTTGGCGTATTTTTTGGCTTGTTTTAGGATGAAGATTTTGCAGTCTATGCAGGGGTTGAGGTTTTTTCCGTAGCCGTGTTTGGGGTGGCGGAGCATTTTGAGGTATTCTTTGTCTACGCATTTGACTATGAGTGGGATTTTGAGTTGCGTTGCGGCTTGGGTGGCTTCGGTGGCGCCGTCTTTTTTGGGTATGCCAAATGGGGTTTTAACGTTGAAAGCTATGACTTCTATGCCTTGGCGGCGTACGAGTTCAGTGGCAAGTATGCTGTCAAGTCCTCCGGAGAATAGACTTATTGCTTTTGTCTTCACCATAACACTGACTTAGGCTGATCGCGCGAATAATAAGGTACCTGTCCACTGCAAAAGAAAACCTGAGTAAAGACCAAAATTTAGGGTACTGACCGTTTTTTTCCATGCCCAGCGACTTGGCACTTTCCTGATACTAGAATAATTTAAAAAGCCTATTGCGAATTACACTTTACTTTGAAGGCTTCGGGGAGATACTAACGGACATCAGCATCTTCATTCCCGTCTACAAGGAATCAAGCCAATTAGAGGGCTTACTAAATAGGCTCTGTCCCCAGAACGTCAGCAAAGAAGTCTTCGTCACTGTAGATGCTCCCACCGAGGATTTTGAGAGGAAAATTAAGCAACTGCAAAGAGAAAATGTCCAATTCTTAGTTAACTATGAACGCACGGGAAAAGCCAACTCCCTAAATGCAGCGGTACCCCAATCAACTGGTGCGGTGCTGCTTTTTCTGGATGCAGACGTAGGCATTCCAGATGACCCTGATTACCTGCGAAGAATCGTCATGGAAATGCAGCACAACGACGTGTTAGACATTAAAAAACGGGTTACCAAAGACAAATCGTTCCTCTCAAAAATGGCGTACTACGAATACTTAACCTTCAACATCAGCGCGTGGCTTGCATCCCGATACATGCACAAGTGCCCAGCCGTCAACGGTGCAGCATTTGCCATCAGACGGGAAATGTTCGAGAAAATCGGTGGCTTCCGCAAAGTCGTCGCCGAAGACATCGACATTGCCACCCGCGCTTTCCTCCAAAACAGCCGCTTCTCCTACATCCAAGACGTAGAAGTCCAGAACGTGGTGTATGGTGACTGGAAAAAATGGTTTACCCAGCGGCGGAGATGGGCAATTGGACAGGCGCTTTGGCTCAAGGACTGGTATAAACAGTTAATCAGCCGCTTCGCAAAGAAACCTCAGGTTTTCTTGCCAAGCCTGTTTTTCCTCTACCCGTCGGTTGCCGTGTTCTTTTTGAGCGCGGTAGTTCCAAGTATTTGGATGTATAATGGTTTGCTGTTTTTTTCGTTGCTGCTCTCAGTCAAATTTAACATTGCGTTGCCCATCTTTTTGGTTTCCTTGGCGACGGCGGACATACTCAAGATTTTGCTCATTTCCATGTCGGGTTTCGCGGTAACTGCGGCGGTCTTTTATGGCTTCTCGCGTAAACTTGGTTTTAGCGATTTTAAGCTCCATGAACTCTTCGTCTACTACTTCCTTTATTCCACGGTGTGGATGATAATCATCGTTGTAGGCCATATTCAAGTGCTGGTTATGCGTAAAAACTCGGGGCCAGACTGGAAAACCTGACCAAGAGGCACTCACACTGGACCTTCCTCCCCCTATACGGTGGATTAAAATTTTTTCTATAGTTGTTGTTGCAGTGAGCCCTCTATACACAACAACAACCAGCGACTTGCGCAGGCAACCCCGTTTTTGAATCAGCTATCCCCTATAACTGCAGACTGGTTGTGAAGACTCCTACAAGCAGATTGCCAGCAGATTATTTAGCGGTTGAAACCTGACGGCAAACTTTCACTGCAAAAAAGAAGCATTAGGAGTTCACCAACCCCCGCTATCTCCCCCTTTTTGGCACCTATAAGAAAAAAAAGAAAACAGCAGAACTACACTTGCCAACCCAGTTATCAGCCGACTTTAACATGGACAATCCAAACCCCTAAACTGTCACCCGAAAAATAACAAGAAAAACCATCGCCCATAGAGTTAACAGAACCCTTTTTTGACGACAATTTTATTACCTCCAAGTAATCGGTAGGTTGTCAATGGCTTTTAAGATTTGCCAAGGTAAAGAATTGCGTCTATAGCATTTTCTTACTGGCAAATCGCTAGTTTCCCAGAACTCAGATAGCCAGCCCGATATTTCAGAACTCAAATGCTCAGCTCGACAGGAATCATGATGCTCTGTGTTAAGGCTTATATTAGCTAGCCGTTGAAATGTGGTTTGGTGAGGGAAGTAATAAAATGGCTGGTTGGCGTATAGCTACTAACCCAATTTATGATATTTACTCAAAAGAAGAGTGGTTTAGCCAAACAGGGGGCTATCTCTTTGGAAGGTACTCTGCAATAGAAGAAAGAATGCTTAAGACATTTAGGTATGTGGATTGTGCCCCAAGTAACGCTTTAACCTTTTCCTATGAATATGCCAGTATTTTGAGGGACGCGGGAAGTGTTTTTGGCTCTGTTATGGATAGAACAGTGGAGAAAATAACCAAAACCTCAAAGGATTTAGACATAAAAGATTACCGAAAATGGTTAATGAACTTAGAGTTTAAAGGCATGAAGCAGTCTGTTAAGAAAATTTATTCAGTGGCGGTTGATGTAAAAAGTAGGTTTAAACGAAATATGTTATTGCCTTTTACCAGCTTAAGCGATGATAAAGTTAGAATAGACTGGTGGGATGTCTACAACAATGTTAAGCATTCGGATATTGATAATTTTCCGTCTGGTAATCTTATTAACTCATTAAATGCTCTTGCTTCAGTTGCGTTTCTGGTTTATCTCTTTACCAATATACAACAGCAAAGCGAATTGTTTGTTAGAATCGGTTTCTATGATGATGAGGCTGATTTGAAGGATAGTTTGTTTATTAGCACATTATCGCCAGTTCCTTCATCACCCGAAAGTTAACAGCCCAATTCAAGCCTACAGAAAAGAGGGGATTTATCACCCGATTTTTAACACAGAGAAGTATCGCCTATGAAGTTAACAGAACCTGTTTTGATAAGGCTTAATAGTTTCTTGTGTCGAGTACATGATAAAATAGTAGTGACAAAGCAATGGTTGATGTTTGGCTTCCTTACGGAAAAACCGACGTATGCGTCCGAATTCCAGCCCGAAACCTATTAGGCACCATCGAACCTAAAGAGAGGGCAGGCGTAGCCGACTCAAAAGCCGAAGTAGAACGAGCACTAAGCGAACCAATCGGCACCAAACATCTATCTGAAATCGCCAAACCCGAATCCAAAGTCGCCATAGTCGTAGACGACGCCACACGCTCACCAAGCGAACCCATGCTACTGCCGGTGTTGGCTGAACTTAACAATGCAGGCGTCAAAGACGAAAACATCACAGTCATTTTCGGCTGCGGAACCCACCGAGCAGTTAAACCAGAGGAAATCCCCAAACTCATAGGGCAAGAAGCATCCAAACGGGTCAAAGCCATCAACCACGACGCCAACGCCGCAGACCTCGTCAACGTAGGCACCACCAAAACCTACAACAACAAAGTGTTTGTGAACAAAGTCTTTGCCGAAGCAGATGTTAGAGTGCTCTTAGGCGATGTGCAAATCCACTATTATGCGGGGTACGGCGGGGGCAGAAAAAGCGTGTTACCAGCGGTGTCTGGCTCGGAGACCATTCGCTATAACCACTCTTTGCTTGTTAACGCCAATTCCTGTGCGGGCAACCTCGAAAACAACCCTGTGCACATAGACATGACTGAGGCGGCGCGGCTAGCACAAGTCGATTTTATCCTAAACGTGGTCGAAAACAAAAAGGGCGAAATGGTGAAAGCCTTCGCTGGCGACCTGGAAGCGGCGTTCCTAGAAGCCGTGAAACTGGTGGATGAACTCTACAAGGTCAACGTTGACCGCCGCAGTGACATCGTTGTGGTAAGTGCGGGTGGGCACCCTTGGGACCTCACCTTATACCATGCGCTCAAAGGCATGGATGCATCTTTGGACGCTGTAAAACGGGGTGGAGTAATCATTTTAGTCGCCGAATGCATCGAAGGCTACGGTAACCAAGTGTTCTATGACTGGATGACTCGACTCGGAGAAATCAAGGGCATGGAGCGGGAGGTCAAACGGAACTTTGCCGTAGGCGGACAGAGGGCTTACTACCTGCTTAAGGCACTGCTCAACCACCAAGTCATTTTGGTATCCTCGATGCCTGATTTCTACGCCACAAGCATATTCAAACTGAAAACTGCTCGAGCAGTCAACGACGCCTTAAATGAGGCGTTTAAGGCATCGGGGTCGGCATCGCGTGTGTGGGCTATGCCGCAGGGCAGCAACACTTTGCCAGTTTATAAGGCACCTGAAGAAAACAAACAGTAGCACTCTGATGGGCCAAGCAGGGCTTGGGTTATCATGGAAAGCGCAACCTTTAAAGTCTTGACACATAAATCCTGTTAGGCAAGGCGGAACGATGGAACCAACCTTTACCCTTCGGAAATTTGCGCCGGACGATTTGCAGGCTGTCATGCAGATTAACAGGGTGTGCCTCCCCGAAAACTATACTGACTTCTTTTTCGTGGATTTGCATCAGCGGTTTCCCGAAACCTTTGTTGTGGCAGTGCAGGACGGCAGAATCGTAGGTTACATCATGTGCCGCATTGAGGTGGGCTTGTCAAATTTTGGTTTCGGCGGGTTAGTTCGCAAGGGACATGTTGTCTCCATCGCGGTTTTGCCCCAGTACCGACGCAAAGGCGTCGCCAAAGCCATAATCAACCGTGCGCTTAAAGGCATGGAGTACTACAAGGCCAAACAGGGGTTCCTCGAAGTCCGCGTGACTAACGATTTCGCGATTTCACTCTACAAGAATTTGGGTTTCGAAATCACAAGGACAATTAGCGGGTACTACAGTGACGGTGAAGACGCATACGTCATGACTAAAAAACTCGCCTGAGCCTTGGTTTTGCGGTAATTTCTTTTCTCTTTAATTGTTGTTGCCGAAAAAGCGCTATACACAACAACCAGCGGTGTTTGTGGGAGATTGTTTTTTGCCGTCTGAGTCTGCTTTGGGTTGCTGGCAGGATGAGGCGGATTCCTCTAGCAACTCAGCGCCGGCGGCGAACCATTTAGGATGCTGTTGCTCTGCCGACCTTCTCCCCTGCCCCTCTATGTTGAAGGGCAAAGTTTTTTTCTCTTTATGTGGGTATGGCGGTTTATGGGGCACCACACAATACGTTGAGCAGTTGCAACCGATTCTGTTTGCCATGAGCGACCGCAGTTGCTACGACATAAGCAAGAGGTTGGCAAGGGCTTGGGCCGCTGGGAAAGACCTGAACAAATAGCCAAACTAACACGTTAGGGTTCATCTCTCCCTTAGGGAAAATTGACAAACGTACATAATCTATATAAAGTATGATCTTTTTCTTCGAAATAGGTGCAAACCAGATGTCATTTAACCTGCAGAGTGGCAAAACCTTTGAGGAAACAGTTGAAACTCTATTCAAAGTCATGGGTTACAATACCAAACCCAAGACGGTACTGCATACTCGATCGGCACACATCAGTGCAGTAATGCATCATCCGAAAGGAAAACAGAAACTGCTAATAGAATGCCAAAGTAACGTGGAAGCCGTAGGCATCCAAGCTGTGCAACAATTCTGTTCCAAGGTTGCTCACGCCAGAGAAAAAGCAGAGGCTGATACAGGGGTGCTTATTTCAACCACTGGTTTTAGCGAAGAAGCAGTCGCATGGTGTACCAGCAATTGCTCGTTTGTCAAGCTCAAAACCTACAGCCAAGTGATTTCAAGGACAAGCAACATTCGAAAACTGCTGCGAAAGTTCCACCGACACCAAACACACGAGGCATCTTAACCCCTCTTATTTATTTGATGAAAGAGGGCTAATTCCTCTTCTGTTACCCCTGCTTTCTGCAGTTTTACAATGCAGCGTTGGTACTGCTTTTCTGTAAACTGGGCTTGTTTAATCGGCTTAGTGGTGAAATGGAGTGTTTTTTCTGTAGCTTTGCCCTTTTTTAATGTAGCAAGTTGTGTTTTGAATCTGTTTAGGGGGTCGCAGTCCAGTGTTTGCATGCCAAAAAGTGTATTTGGAAATTGCCGGCAGCCGTCTGGGCGTATTTCATAGATTGAACAAATGTTCCCTCTTAAGAATGGACAAGGGGTATGGGTTATGTGGTGCTCGTATTTTTCTGGGTCAACCTCCCATAGTTCGCCTAGTTCTTTATAGAGCGCTTTGGCTCTTGCTTGGGCATGGGGGTTTTTTGGCTCAGTTTTTATTTTGCCTGCAATCAAGAAATCGTCTAATGTACAGCAAACGCCGCATTTGTTGCAGAGAAAGGGCAGGTTGATTGACCATTTCTCGTTTTTGGCTTTGAATTCTAAATGGGCATAGACTGTCTCAATCACAATGGTTCAGCAAAAGAATATGGGTATCTAACTTTCAAGTTTTTCCCTCAAAACCTACAAATTTAAAAACTATCCTGTGCTAGATTAGTTTTTGGTCTAACATGAATAGTAACGCCGCCAATCTACTCGATGTCCTCAACAGAATCAAAGATAACATCGTTGCCCTCGACAACGACTACAACATTACATATGCTAACCCAGCGTTTGGCGAACTATTCGGCTTAAACCTTTCAGAAGTGAGTGGAAAAAACATTTGGGAGATTCTGCCCCAAGATGTGAAGGCAGTTGTTCATGATAAAGTTGTTGACACTGTAGAGAAAAAGCAGATCAAGCAGTTTGAGTGGGAAGGGATATTCGCAGGCAGATGGTGGGAAACCACAATTTACCCTTCTGAAAAAGGCATAACGGCGATAACCAAGGATGTAACCAAGCGCAAAGAAGCCGAAGAAGCCCTTATCAACACAAAAAAAGAACTCGCGGTAATTTTGGAGAATATCGATGACGGCTTTTTTTCTTTAGATGCGAACTGGCGTTTTGTCTACATTAACAGTAAAGCAGCCCGCAATGTCGGTTATGAACCTGAGGATTTAATTGGCAAGAACATTTGGGAGTACTTCCCCAAGGTTGCCAAAACAAACGCAGGCGCACAGTATCATAGAGCTATGACAGAGCAAAAGACACTGCTATTTGAGGAACACGGCGTCTTAACCGACCGTTGGTATGAGGAAACGGTTTATCCGACCACTCAGGGCATAGCTGTTTTTTGGAGGGATATCACAGAAAAAAAGAAAAATGAAGAGGCAACAGAAAAGCAAAGAAAACTCGGAGAAGCCATTAACAAGATCCTAAAAGAAGCGTTAAGCACAGGCGATGAGGTCGCCTTGGGTGAACTCTGCCTTTCTGTCGCCGAAGAGTTAACCAATAGCAAGAATGGGTTCATAGGCGAAATTAACGAAGAAGGCTTGGAGGACATAGCTACGAGCAATCCAGGATGGGATAATTGCTATGTTATAGCACCCGAGGGACACAGGTCAAGGCCCGGCAGCTTAAAAACACATGGCCTCTACGGTAAAGTGTTAACGCAAGGAAAAAGCTTTCTCACTAATGACCCCGCCAATCACCCAGCTCATATAGGGTTGCCCACTGGTCATCCGCCGCTGGCATCCTTTTTAGGGGTACCTTTGATTAATGAGGGCAAGACAATTGGCATCGTCGCGGTCGGTAACCGACAAGGCGGCTACACCCAAAATGAACTTGAAAGTTTAGAGGCGCTGGCTCCTTCCATCGTTGAAGCTTTCTTACGCAAACGTGCTGAGGTTAAGCTTGAGCAGTACAGCAGGCATCTAGAAAGCTTAGTTGAGGAACGCAGCAGGCAACTGCAGGATAAAGAACGTTTAGCCGCTATCGGTGCCACTGCAGGCATGGTGGGCCATGACATCCGCAATCCCTTGCAGGCGATTACAAGCGATGTTTACCTGCTCAAGGAGTACCTAAAAAGGATGCCTGAGATGAAAACCAAGTGGGATGTGACGGAAAGCCTAGAAAGCATCGACCAAAACGTGGGGTACATTAACAAGATAGTGGCGGACCTCCAAGACTATGCTAGACCCCTGAACCCTGAATACGTGGAAGTTGATTTGGCACAGTTAATCGGAAGCATCTTCACCGTAATCATCCTACCCGACAACGTAAAACTATCGATTGACGTTAAAGAGTTCCCCAAAATAGTGACCGACCCAATGTTTATCAGGCGGGTCCTGACAAACCTGGTGAATAATGCGCTTCAAGCGATGCCTGAGGGCGGAGAACTCCAGTTGGAAGGAACAGAACACGACAATCTGGTAACAATCACTGTTTCCGACACGGGCGTCGGCATCCCTGAAGCCGTTAAACCTAAACTGTTCACGCCTATGATGACCACTAAAGCCAAGGGGCAGGGCCTAGGCTTGGCGGTTGTTAAGCGGTTGATTGAGGCTTTAGGCGGTCAAATAACCTTTGAAAGCCAAGAGGGCAAAGGAACAACCTTTATTATCACTCTGCCCGCCAAACGCTAAAGTCTCAAGCACCCCAAAACGGATTCTATTAATATGACCCAACGCCATTGGAATAATCAGAGATTTTGTATAGAGGCGAAAGTTTGTCGGCAGAAGTGCGGTCGTATGAGATTATTCCTAAAGTTCCACACACGTATAACCGCACACTCTACCAGTACATTTACCGTTTTTTCCTTCTCCCACAGAAAGAACGGTTCACAGATATTTCAAGAGACGATTTTTCACTCAGTTACGCGGTTATAGATGCTTCGGGAAAAAGAAGACTAGCGATCCAGGCTTTAGGCAGTCAATCCCTCAAAGTGTCCGTTGAGCCCTTGGTTGATTCGGTTGGCGAGGAGGAGTTTTCAAGGGCCAAAGAAGACATCGACATCGCTGTAAACATGTTCGAAGAGCAAGTTAGAAAAAACAGCGTATTCTTCGCGTGGAGAGAAGGTGAATCGGTAGTGCCTGAAAAGGTTTCGGGGAAAGAGAACAAATCTTTGCAACGGATTTTTTTGGAAACCCAAATTCTGCTTATAGCGCTTTTCATGACTGTTGGCATATTCCTTTTCCTCCTCATAGGCCCCTTGGTCCCCATTGTTTTGCTTGCCATCCAATTCGTCTTTGTTTTTTACTCAAACAAGATAATCTCTCGGTCAGCTGATTGGCACATCACCGAAAAAAACCCCTACATCCACATACTCCAATATCCCCTCTCCTCAGGAACAGATAATCCTAGTGTAAAACTGTCAGACCAGGATATAGTGAAGCTAAAACAGCAGATTTACAAGGCAACCATAGCTGAGAACGGAGAACTCGACTGCCAAAAAGCCCACGGCATATTCGCAAAATTCGGGATAACATGCGACCCCGAAAATCTGATTGCAAGAAAAGTAAACGTCTACGACATCGTGAAGACAACAGCCGACAAATTCGGTTATAAAGTGCCTGAAACAGTAGTCTCCAACACTCTCCTGCCTAACGCAGCCGCTTCTGGCCCCAGCCCCAGCCGAGGCTTAGTTCTAATAACAACAGGGACTTTTCTGCAACTCAGCGACGAACAAATCATAACGGTTTTAGGCCATGAATTCGGCCATTTGAAGGGACGGGACCCGCTTTGGCTGTATGGGTTATCAGCGGTCCAGTACCTTTTCTGGTTCTACGTCCTTTTCGCCTTCATTCAAACCACGTCCTTCTTTTTGATATTGATCTATTTGTGGGCGCTTTTGACGCTGACTTATTTCATCGCCAAATTCTTCGAGGCGAGGGCTGATTTGATTTCGGCGATGGTTATAGGGAAACCTAAGCTCCTTGCGGATTCACTGGAAAAGATAGGTTTCCAACGACTGCTCTACGAGCGCGTGCCTGCTTTTCGCTTTCAGGAATGGTTAAGTGCGGACCCGCATCCACCGATCTATTTTAGGATAGCGCGGTTGCGAAAGCTTCCAGAGCCATACACTGAAAGGCATCCGCTCATTAAATCGGCAAATGAAGTCATAAGCGGTTTTATCCACAGCTTCTAACCAATGCATGTAATAATAAAAGGCAGAACCAGCAAGTAGAAGTCGTTTCCAGTTCAATTTTACGCTCGGCAGTTGGAAGATTTGGTTTGGGAGTTAAACGGTTGGTCGGCGTTTACTTTGAAGTTGACCAAGGGATTCTTGGGTTCTGCTTGAGGCTTTGTCCACAACCAGCCAGCAACCCAACTCGTTTGCAGAACATAAAAAGCAGCCGCCCTAAAGACCGCCAGAAGAAGATGAGCAAGGCACACACCCACTTCATCTAACACTAGAAAAAGTTTGAAGTAGCCCGTGAGACATGGGCTCCTGGGCATTAATTTATACGAAATCAGGCCTCGGAAATATAGCTCTTTTTTCCCTCTTTTTCTTTTTTGTAAGCGTTTTTTGGCTAAGATAGCAAGTAGCAAACCAATTTTGTCCTTCAGAGTTGGCGAAGAGGAGTCTTAGCTTTGGCTTTAGCAGAGAAAAGACAACCTAATGCTTTAGTCGCCAACACAACCAACGCTTCTACCAACGCATACTATATGGTCTTAAATTTCTTGGAGCAGAAACCCTCAAGCGACGCCTACTGGTGCCCCAAACTAATAGCACAAGAACTTGGTCTCAACTGCAACACCGTCCGCTGGGCACTAAAACAACTACTCAAAGACAACAAAGTGTTTTGGATTCCAAAAGGCAAGATTCACCTCTATGCCTCTTCACGTAGATTTAGCGATGACTTCAGCCGATTGATGAAGCTGAATCCGCCCAAGAACCGATACGAAATACACGGCTTAACCCTAAAGATAACTGCCGAGAGCTTGGGCAAGACGGCATTCGCCAACGTGATACCAGTAGGTGGGGTAGTGCGAGATGGCTGGAGAGGTATCGGTGGACAGGGAACCGGCGAGACACGTTTTCAGTTGAGCAAGAAGTGTCTTATGGTTTGGGGGAGTTTTACGAATTTGAGTTTGGATTTTGATCGTTTCTTGGTTTGGCTGGCTAGAGTAGATGGTTTTTTGGCTGCAAGGAAGTGGCCTAGAATCGAGGACCAGTTAAAGTTGTGGGTTGTATGCCAGTTTGGTTTGAATAAGGATTACCGCCGTTTTCGGGCTGATGGGCTTGTGAAGGCGTTTAGCTTACAAAGTTTTGAGGATTGGTTTGCCCGTGTCTACGACAAGGAACTGCCAAGTAGCAAGCACGTGTTGCGTGTGGAGGTTCACAGTAACCATGAGGAGCGTAGTTTAGAGCAGATGATTGCTCTGATGAATGGCGACTTAAGCGTGGTCGAATCCAACAACTTGCTGCGAACAGTAACTGAAGCCACCAACAACAACACTAAAGCTTTAGGTGAGGTAATCAAGCGCATAGGACAATTAAGTGACGCTATTATAGCCACACGAAACGAAAGCATAGATTTGGCTAATGCTCTACATGAGCGACTTGGGTTAAGGAATAGCAATCGTGCGGATTTGCTTAAACATCAAGATGACCAAAGATACGTTTCATAGACTGTACTGTTAAGGACTGCAATGTTTGTTTAGTGAAATGCTATTGTTTCGGCAGTGAAAACCTGTTCAAAAGCGCTTTTAGCACTTGCCGAAGGCATGGGAAAAGTCCATACTATTTACAAGGTGCTTTTCTGGGGTTGTTTGGTCCTGATTACCCGCTATCAGATTTGCCCTGTGTTGATGGAGCAGAAAGCATGGAGTGAGCATTCTGATATGGAAATCGCTGAAGAACCTGTTCGAAATGGCAAGAATGTACTCAAAGCGACAGAGTAGGCTGCCAAAGCATCGGCAACCTCAAGCAAACGTTAGTCAAAGTTAACGAATTAAGCTTATGCACCGGTACCATTTTTGCCAGTCTAAGGTCGCCTAGAGCAAATGTTGACTATGGAATATTTCCAACCAAAGGAAGCCTAATCGGGTAATCGATAAAACCTACCTCTGTTAGAGGAAAGCATTCTAACTAATAGAAGAAGCGGGGTAACTCAGTAATTTTAGGGTTCGGGTCAGGCATACCAATAATTCTTATTAGTAATACCATTATTTTAATCAGTAATACTGGTGGACAAATATGTATTTCAAAGTGAAAGACATAGTCTTTATTGCAATCATAGCCGTCGTGATGATGGTTGTTAGTTTTCTTACATTACCTCTAGTTACTGCTTTCTTTGCAGTCATACCCGGCATCGGTGTCTTGGTTGTCGCACCCTTCTATGGTCTACTGATCGCTTTACTGCTGTCTAAGGTGCAAAAAGTTGGTGCAACAACTTTTGCCTCGCTAATATTGGGTCTTCCTTTGATTTTCATATCCCCATCAATAACTATGTTCACAATCGGCTCAGGTTTATTTGCCGACCTTATTGCTTTCCTTTGGAAAGGTGTGTTTAAAAGTCAAAGAAAAATCATCATTCTAAGCAGCATTTACATTCTTGCGATGTTTTATCTAGGGCTCCTTGCAGGAAGCATTTTCGTAGTCACTGGCTTTTCCCCTGAACATCTAGCCCAAAATATACCGCTTGTTATTGCCGGTTCACTTCTCGCTTTAGGCATGGCAGCAGCAGGAGGTTTTGTTGGAACTAAACTCAGCAGAGAGTTTCAACAAGCAGGCGTAATAAGGTAATTTTATTATGCTCCCCACAAACAGCGATACCAATTATAATAAAAAAAGTTTGATGGGGAGCATACACCCCATTATTAAGATGATTTGTGCAATTTTGATATTCATTACGTGCATAGCAGTTACAAAAGCGATTCCTTTAGCAATCTATCTTGGAACAATGTTGGTTGTTTTGGTGATTTCTCGAATGGCACGTATAACAGGGCGAATGCTACTTTTCTTCACCCCCGTGGCTTTATTAGTATGCCTTGTAAGCTGGCTGGGAGGTAACACATTAAGTTCCAGCTTTGTCTCAACGATGCGCATACTGTTTATTGGCATTAGCCTAATCATGTTTGCTTACACTACAACCCCTGCAGAGTTCATTCGTTCTTTAGAGACTCTAAAGGTGCCTCGCCAAATAACGTTGGGGTTCATGGTAGCGTTACGGTTTATCCCTGTCTTTATGGAGGAAGTAGAGAAGATAAGGCAATCATTGCGAATTCGAGGAACCAAAGTTAAAAGAGGCTTACGTTTTTATTACCGCGGTTTTTTTGTGCCCTTACTTTATCGGATATACACTCTTTCGGATGGTATTACACTTGGCTTGCACACACGAGGGTTCTGTTTAAACGGTAATAGAACTGTACTGCATGAACTGCGGTTTCGTCCATGGGACGCCTTGTTTCTCACTTTTTTTCTGATAGCTTCTATTGTGGTGATATTATTATGAGTCATCTTCTTGAGGTAAGTGGATTAACATATTATCATCCGTCTGCATCTTCAGCTTGCCTAAAAGAAATCAACTTAGTAGTTGAAAAGGGCGATTTTATCGTAATTTCAGGATTAAGCGGATGCGGCAAAACCACCCTGATAAAATGTATCAATGGGATAAGCCCACATGTTACAGGTGGAAAAATGGAGGGCACAATCTTCTTGGAGGGCAAAGACATAACAGGTTTGCCTCCAGAGGAAAGAAGTATACATATTGGCACTGTGTTTCAGGACTTTGACTCACAAATAACACAAGTAACTGTAGAAGACGAGCTAGCTTTTGGGCCTGAAAATCTAGCTTTGCCTCGCGAAGAGATTAGAAGAAGAGTAAACCAAGTTGCTGAAAAAATCTCTTTAAGACTTACAGCGAATCCTATTTCACTTTCTGGTGGAAATAGACAGAGATTATGCATTGGTGGAGCTCTATCAATGCAACCTAGTGTGCTACTTTTAGATGAACCTCTCTCAAACCTTGACAGCGATGGGGTAAAAGCTCTTTGCCAATTTACAGAAATCATACGCCAAAAGGGAACAGCGGTGATCATGATTGAGCATAGAATAGATTTAATCAAAAACCTCGCGGATAAGATATTTTTTATTGAGAATGGTCAATTATATTTTGGTCCTGCGCAAGAAATAAACCTTGATTTACCGCCTCATTTGAAAAGGAACGCTTCAAGTTATCCTCGAGAAGTAGTAGGTTTTTCTGATGTTAAATTTGCTTACAAAAAAGGATTCCCAGTGCTTCAAGATGCGCAATTAAAGATACTGGAAGGCGAAATGGCAGTAATTCTTGGAAAGAACGGTACTGGAAAAACTACCTTACTGAACTTATTGTGTGGCAAAGGTCACCCACAAGAGGGTGAAATAAGGCTCATGGGGAAAACCATCAACAAGCTGAACGGCAACTTGCGCGGAAAAGTGGGTTTGGTCATGCAAAACCCGAATCATCAGCTTTGCATGGAAACAGTCTATGAAGAAATCATGAGCAGCTGTCAGAATCAAACAAGAACAGACGATTTGCTCAACACGTTTCGTTTGATAGCTCTCAAAAACCGTCATCCTTATTCGCTAAGTGAAGGCGAAAAACGAAGACTTGCCGTTGCCGCTGTGATGGCTGCTGATCCCTCGGTTTTGTTGCTTGATGAACCGACACTAGGCCAAGACAAGGTAAGCTTAAGATTAATGGTTCAAGCAATTCAAGAACAGAATTTCAAGAGAAAAAGAACAGTGATTACTGTAACGCATGATAGGGAAGCAGCTATGGCTCTAGGGCAAAGGATTTTTCTTCTCAGCGAAGGGAGATTGATAGAATTAAAAAATGAGCGCGCATTTTCGGAGTATTTCGCAGATTATTGCATAGAAAAACCTATTCAAGCTGACCCTCCAGCTTTAGGATAATCTCGCGCAACTGCTTAGACCGGCTCTCATCAGCTTTCCAGTAGCCTCTTCGTTCAGACTCAATAAGTAGTTCTCCAATCTTGACGGTGGCAAATCTGTTGTTTTCTTCAAGCTTGCGCCGCATCTCTTGATCAAAAATTAATCTATCAGCAACACTATCAAACACCCAACTCTCGACTTTTCCTGTTGTAGCCGCAAGCCCTATCAGATTCTCTACTCGAGTTTTCACTTGTTGAGCGCCATGAAAATCATGTTTTAGCATGCCATCAAGCCATTTGGGGTTCAGAATTCTTGTCCGAGTAGCTCTTTCTATTGAAATCTGTACATCCTCAACAACTATATCCTCTTCGGTTGTGTCGACAATCATTACGGTCGGTTTCTCACCGCGTTTTTCTTGTACACTTCTAGCAAGTCCACCAACAAATTCGTAATAGTGGTCTAAGTCGGTAATCTCATATTCTGAATTGTCTCTTTCTTGACTGATCAAGTCCAACCTGTTAAACATCTGTTTGAAAGCAGCTTCAGAACGCTCTATTGAACCATTAATGTAAGCGTAGGACATGCTATCATCATAACTTTTGACAAGTTCTGCTTCTTCTTGCCAATTACCCGACTCAAGCCGTGTGCGCATTGATGTAGCATACTCGGTTGGTGAGGGACCAAAAATTCGAGCTAAAGAACTATCCCCGAGCTTAGGCTTGTCATTTAAGTAATGTTTTCTTACAAAATTCATTTCTACTGGTTCATCAAGCATGGCTACAGTCTTGAAGACCCTGTTGAGTAAATCGATATGTGTTCCAAAAGTATCTCTAAATATTCCACAGATTGTAACTGTGACATCAATCCGTGGTCGGCCTAGTTCACTTAGAGGGATTACTTCGAACTCCTTAAACCAGCCACCACTCGTCTTTTTTAACTTTACACCTAAAAGCCGCATTATGCTGGCTATTGTATCCCCGCCAGTCTTCATAGTTTCAAAACCCCACAACACAATCCCCACAGCTTCAGGATATTTACCGTTGGTCTTCCTAAAATTATCAAGCATCATATCGGCAGCGTTGTCTCCGCGAGTCATTGCCGCCATAGTTGGGATATCACGTGGATCAAAAGCATACATACTGCGGCCTGAGGGATAAACATCAGGATCTCTGATTGGGTCGCCGCCCCTTGCAGGAATGACATATCGACCTGAAAGTGAATTAAAGAGCGACTCGCTTTCGATAGAGAAGTCGACTTTTTGGCTTATAATAGAAATTTGGTTTACGTATGCCTCAGTCATCCAATTTGGTGGTGTTCCCTTTAAAGCCATCAGAATACCGTCTTTTGCCTCTTGCTCTATGGCGCTGACTGAAAGGGTATTCTTCACCGAGTCCCATCTAAGGCCTTTACTCTCTGACAAAATTTTTAAGATTGATGGTGCCTCCCGGTCAATTCTTAGAACACCTAATAGAAACTCGGCTTTCTCGTCTTCAGTCAAATTTTTGTCTATAATATGCAAACCATATGGAATCAAGCGTCTTCTAATGCGGCAAAGCTCTTTTTCTAAGCTTTCTATGTCTGGAGCAAGGTGTAATTCTTTTGCCACATTTTTTATCGTTATGAGAGTTTCATTGTCATTGCTGTCTTTGTACTGAATCAGGAGATCCTCTAAAACTAAGAGGCGGTCATAAAGACCACTAGAACGCATAGGCGGTGAAGCGTGTGATAGGCAAAGTGCGTATGATCGACGTTTTGCGATGGTTGATTCTGATGTGTTGCCTACCCAATAATAGTAAATGTTTGGCATGTTACCTATGAGTATGTCAGGATAGCATTCAGAGGATAAGGCAATCTCTTTTCCTTTTGTAAACTCCAATGTGCCATGCGTACCAAAATGTATGATTGCATCCGCTTGGAATTCCTGTTCTAAAGCCATGTAAAACGCAAGGTATTGGTGATGGGGAGGTAATTCTCTGTCATGATATGCCTTATCGGGCGACTCATGAACTCCTCGTGAAGGCTGGATTCCTATTAAGATGTTACCCGAAATTATTACAGGAATTAAGAAATTATCCTTATCAACCATTATGTCCCCTGGAGGCGGACCCCAATGTTTTATGATTTCTTTTTTTACACTTTCAGGGAGCGCTTCGAACCTTTTAACATACTCTTGAACGGGTATTTTCAGACCTTGCGCTTTATGGTAACGCGGCGAGTTTAATACCGCATTATCAAAAAGTAATTCCTTAATGCCTCTTGGAGGCAAATCTATAACGTAACCATTCTTCTTCAGTTTATCAAGAAATACATCCAATGAGCCAAAAACATCAAGGTAACCAGCACTTCCCAGACTTTCCTCTCCGGGTGGATAATTATATATGATGATGGCAAGACGCTTATCTTCCGTTTTCTTTCGTTTGAGGTAGGTCCAATTTCGGATGCGCTCACAAAGCTTTTCAATCCTATCTTCAAAAACCAGTGTTTCCTTAACTTTACCTAATGTTGCATCTTCTGATGCTGACATAGCAGCTATCATTAAGGGTTCAATACAACCGTCAAGTTCAGGCGTCACCACACCAAGAACTATCTCAATAGGTGATATACCCTGCTTGTTATCACGCCATTTTTTATCATCTGTCTCAAATGCTCTAAGCCCAATTATAACGGGTACATCAAGCCGCTGTAGGAGTTTAAAAGTTGGCTCGGGGCTGCCGCCATAAGGACCACCATTTAAGCGGAAGTACTGTAAGTTAAGAAATAGATCGATTTTATCAAAGTATTTTTCGAGAGCAACAATGTTGTACTCAACTCTGGCGAAGACAATAGTAAAATTGAAATCAGAGCGTAGACGTTCGAATACTTGATCAACGATAGGACGCGTGTCAGAGAAATGCATCTGACCGTACATAAGAATTCCAAGGGTTGGTTTGTGCGGATCGAGTGGTAACCATTTGCGGTACTCTGCTAACTCCGCTGTTACGCCTTCCCCTGGCATATATAATCCATAGGGCAATTGAGCTTGAGGGCTGGGGACTTTTTTGATTCTTTTCTCTCCTGCATAAGTCTTAAGCAGGAGCAATAGCATGCTAACTAGATTCTCTTTGTCTCCCTCAGCATAATACTCTTGGCTTAGAATCCAGTTTCGCATATCCTTTAATGATCCGACAGGCAGCAATCTACCAAGCTTTTTTGTCATTTCAGAAAATTTTTTCGCCTTCACATAGGCGTTAACATCAAATTGGCGCTCACTGCCAGGTTTGAATATCTTTTCACCTTTGAACTTACCCATTCTAGTTAGTGCAAAGATGCTTTGGGTACCGCCAATAAGAACAACTATTGTTGCATTAGTATCTTTAAGGAGCACGGGTAGTTCTCTGGTTATCCTATTATCTCCACGTGCGTCTACGAGCACAATCTGTGAGTTATCTATTGAATGCTTTATTGTGTCTAATGAAACACGAGGGTCCTCATAATCGTCAAAGTACACCTTTTGAAGATCAAGAATATTTGAATATGTCTCATTAATTTCGTTCACTGCATCTCTTAGATCAACAGTATTGTTGTTTGTAGTTAGGGCAATAATTTTTGTCATAAAATCTCTTCCAAGTAATAGTGCGGTGCGTGGAAGGCTTCAGCCATATTCTCAAGAACGCCAAGACTCTTGCCACGATTCTCCGCATTAATGAAAATTAATGTTGCATCTTTTTTCATTGCATCAAGTTGTTTTAAATCCATTTCTAAATCTTGATTGAAAAAGACATTGCCTCTTCCATCGGAAATTACTATAACCACATGTTTTACCTCGGTCTCCTTTTCTGAATCTTCAAAAGCCATTTTTATTGCCGGCGTTAGCGGAGTTTTTCCGCCCGTGGGAACATTTTCTAATGCCTGATCGATACGAAGCAAATCAGAAGTTGGAGGCACAACTAACTCGGGTTCTTGACCTTGAAAAACAATCAAGGCAACCCTGCTCTTTTTTTCATATGAACGCTTTAATAATTGCCAAGCAAGACTTTTTGCCATACGAATCTTTTTATCCAGACTCATAGAAGACGAGGAGTCTAAGAGTAAATAATAAACTGATTTTCCTTTTGAAACCCTAACTTTTTCCATTAAGTGCTCGGGAAGAACTTCAAGCCGACCAGTTTGACGAATTGCTTTCCTAAGCGTAGCATCGACAGCTATGCTTTTGGGTGTTTCAGCATCTCTAGCTCGTATGTACCGACCGCGATTGGACTCTACGTTAGCTGAATCTTTTCCAGAGATCAGAGAACTGTTTTTGTTTTCTAAAATGTTTTTGTTTATTGTCAAGTCTTTGTTAAAATCAAATATTTGTTCTTCCATTTTCTCTGATTGGGTTAACTTGTCTATAGTTTCGGTGTTTAATTGGGATTTTTTGTCAAAAGGATTCTGTTTTAGCCTATGTGGCAACGCAAGCAACGCTGCCTTCTTTAAATCTTCCTCAGTCACTTTTTTTCTGCCTTCAAGTGCGGCTATAGCCCTTGCGGTTTTTTCCATAACAATGTCGGCACGATGTGTCTTGATTCCAAGAGCAGTGGTCATAGTGACGATTTTTTGTAAAATCTCTTGAGAGACAATAACCTTTTCAACAGAAACCTGTGCGTTTAATATTTTTGTTTGAAGTTTCTTTTGTTCATTGCTGAATTTATCCTCAAATTTCCAAGGGTCAGTATCAAATGCTTTCCGTCGTTTCATTACCTCAAGACGACCATCGATACTGCTTAGTGCTTCAACCGTAACACACAAACCGAATCGGTCTATAATCTGTGGACGAAGATCCCCCTCCTCTGGATTCATGGTGCCAATAAGTATGAATCTGGCCGGATGATAAACCGAAACGCCTTCGCGCTCTATTGTGTTGACGCCCATCGCCGCAGAATCTAGGAGCATATTTGCAAGGTAATCGTCAAGCAGATTGACTTCATCAATATAGAGTATATTACGGTTGGCTTTGGCTAATAATCCTGGTTCTAAGGCTTTAATGCCTTCCTTTAGAACCTTTTTTATATCCAAAGTTCCAACAAGCATATCTTCAGTCGCTGAAAGGGGCATGTCGATTACTTCCATGTTCTTTTTGATCCAAGGTAGTTTTTCTCCATGCTCTACTCTTTCTTGACAGCTTTTACACATGAATTTTAAGAAGTCAGGGTCACAATTAAAAGGGCAATCAGATACAGTTCTTATCACCGGTAATAGTTTTGCAAGAGCCCGAACAGCGGTGGATTTGCCAGTGCCTTTATCGCCCTTTATGAGAACACCGCCAATTGATGGTTCAACTGCATTGACCTCAAGGGCCAATTTCATTAAGTCCTGTCCTACTATTGCAGTGAAAGGAAAAACAACATACTTATGATGCACTGTTGTTACCTCAATCATTACATTAGATTAAATGGTCGCATATTTTACGAGTATGGAAATATAAGTATTACTTGGGCGATAAACAGTAATACTTCATAGGCGGTAATTGTTTTAAAAACAGTAATTAGTCTACAGAATCAAGATACGTATAGTTTGGAGCTTAGTTCCCTGACTTGTCGCGTGTATAATCGGGTTATGGTGGCATTAATCAAGTGCACTTTCATTTTTGTATATCGGTAATGTATTTAAATAACGTCGATTACCGATATATCGGTAACGATTCGTGACAACAACATTTACCGATACATTGGGACATAGAAAAAATAGAGGAACACTCCGCGAACGCATAATCAGAACTCTTCTAGTTGAGCCAAACGGTACACTCACAAAATACAAACTCGCCAAGATGGCCGAGACCTCTTTCCCATGGACACATGAATTCCTCAACAAACTCCAAACCCAAAAACTAGTCAAAGACACCCAAGTCACAAACTACGGGGGGCTCATCAACTACTGGCTACAAATAAAAACCAATCCCACAAAAAGAGATTACATGCACAAAAACCCCCTAGACCTAATCCAAACAGTAACGCTTCCGTACGCTCTAACAACTTATCAGGCAGAAAACCTTGTCCAACACTACCTCTTCCCATCACGCATCGACTTATACATAAAAAAGGAAGACGTGGATAAATGGCATGAAGCAGTGACTGCTGAAGGGTTAGTCGGCAAAGGCAACCTAAGACTCCTCATAGCAGACGAACATGTCTTCT
>JBNIDO010000013.1:0-43324 GCA_050108095.1 Bathyarchaeia archaeon | reverse complement strand
CAGTTTACCCCGTGAATCCGGCGGAAGCTGTGGCTTCACAAACGGATACTTTGTTGTAGCAGGCTTAGTGAATAGATGTGAAACCGCACGTCTAAAGATAGGGGAAATGCGGGTTTTCTCTTTCTTTTTATCAGCCATCCTAAGGTAACACTCCAGTTAGCACTCCAATCCCAAAGGGATGATACACATAAGTTACCAGCAGTATAGTTGCCGCAAGCGAAATCAACGCGGCAGGCAAGAGGATTTTCCAGTTGCCAGACAACACTTGATCGATGCGTAGGCGAGCAACGACTGTGGTGATGTATTCACTGATGACCACGACGACGAGCAGTTTGAGCACGAACCAGAGCGTGTAGAATAGCCAGTCAAGTCCGAAGAATACTGGGCCGTTGGGTCCGCCCAAGAACAACTCGACAACTAAAGCGGCGCCAAAGACCACCTGAACATCGCGTGTTAGGTGGAGAAAGGCGAGTTTTGCGCCAGTGTATTCGGTTTCTAAGCCGCCGACGACCTCTGATTCAGAGTGGGGAACGTCGAAGGGGTCTTTTTCAAGTTCAGCCTGCATAGTAATTATGAATAAGACAAATGCAAAAGGAACCAGCAGAGCAAAAATCCATGGGAAGGGCTGGCTACCTGCAATGACTGAGATTTGGAGGGTGCCAGCGATGAATGCAGGAGCTAAGGCAAGAAGGAACAAAGGAATGTCGTAGCCTAAGAATTGGGTTAAAACTCTGGCGGAGCCAATTGTGCCGTAGGGGTTGGATGATGCCCAGCCTGCGAGGAACATGAGGAAGTTTGCGATGGTTGCAAACGCTAATATGATGATTAAGTCGCCGTTAAAGCCGCTTCCGAGCAGCGAGCTTCCGGTTGAGAGGACACTTGCACCGGAGATGGGCAAGAAGCACATGGCAAAAATCATGATGGCGAAAGCCACCAGAGGCGTGTAGCGGAAGACGAGCTTTTTGGTGTCTCTGGGTTCAATGTCTTCTTTGGTTAATAGTTTGATGAGGTCGGCGAGGGGTTGGAGTATGCCGGCTGGTCCTGCAACCATGGGACCGACACGGTTTTGTATGCGGGCTTCAAGTTTGCGTTCCACCCAATCGACGAATAAGGTTAGGAACAGAATGAATGTAAAACCTGGGAAAACCAGCAGGCGAAAGATGAATTCGAAGTCAATCATAGGTTATCACCTGTCAGTACATGAGAAGCATGGATCTAAGCTAACAAAGTTACTCGGTACGTCGGCTATGCTCTCACCTATGGCTGTTTTGAGAAACGCTGGAATGTTAGCGAATGTCGGAGTTCGGATTTTTACGCGGTCAGGCATGTCTGTGCCGTTGCTCCTTACGTAGTAGAAGAGTTCACCTCTGGGGGCTTCGGTCGAAAAAACTGCTTCGCCAGCAGGTATACTTCGGGGCAAATCTACCCTTATTGGACCCGAAGGAAGATGGTCAACCACATATTCGATGATGTTTATGCTTTCTTCAACTTCGTCTAGGCGGACGTTCATTCTTGCCCATGTATCGCCATCAGTGTATACGATTTGGTTGAAGGGAATCTCACGGTAAGCAGAGTAAGGCAATGTTTTGCGGATGTCCATGTCAACGCCTGAGCCTCTTGCAACTGGACCAACTACGGAAAGCTTGAGCGCATCTTCACGGCTTAATGTGCCCACGTTCTTCATTCTTAATCTAAGGGAAGGCTCGTCTTCGTAGATTTTTCTGTAGAAAGGCAATTTACCCCTAAGGTCCTCAAGAACCGCCTTAATTTTGGGGATGTTATCTGGGTTTAAGTCTCTTCTTACGCCGCCAACGGTCATAAGCGACCCGTAGACGCGGTTGCCGCTGGTTAACTCAATGAGGTCCATGATGGGTTCGCGGTCTCTCCAGAAATATTGGAAGAGGGTTTCGTAGCCTATTTCTAAGCCTGCGTGACCCAAAGTTAAAAGGTGACTGTGAAGACGGTTGAGTTCTAATGCGATCACCCGCAGGTACTCAGCGCGCTCGGGAATGGATGCCTTGAGGATTTTCTCAACGGATGCTACGAAAGTGTAAGCATGAATAGCGTTGCAGATGCCGCAAACACGCTCGACAAGGTAGGTATCTTGGAGGTAGGTGCGGGATTCGGTTGTTTTCTCTATTCCTCTGTGAACGTAGCCGATTCGAGGTTCAACTTTAGTAACGGTTTCGCCATCGACCGTAACTGAGAATTTTTCTGGTTCAAGCAAAGCGGGATGCTGGGGGCCGATGATGATTTTTACTTGTCGGCCTTCTGCAGGAAGGTTGGCTTCTCGGGCAGGGGCAGGGACAAGCTTGACTTTTGTTGGGTCAACGTCTTTGCGCAGGGGATAAACACCGTCTGGCCAGTTCTCGGATAGGACAAAGTGTCCGTTGAATTCGTTGCCCTCAAACACGACGCCTATTAGGTCGGTTACTTCGAGTTCGTGGAAAGCCGCGCCTGGATGGATGTCAACTATGGTTTTTATTTTTGGGTTATTCCGTGGCACTTCAGCTTTAATGGTGAAGAAGGATTGGGCTGTGTGAGTATGATAGTAGACGCCTAAGTTGGTGCCTAAATCTAAACCTGTGATGGCGGTTATACCTGTTTTTTCATCCGCCTCTATCATGGCTTTTAGGACGTCGTAGTGTAAACCGTTGTTTGCAACAAACGAGGCTTCACCATCTACGCCTTTTTGGATTTGAACTTTATCGCCGAATTTGTTTTCGATTAAACTGATAAAATCGACTTTATTGTTTGACATCTATTTTACCTCCGATGCGAGTGGGGCAGGCTCTTGCGGTTGAGAAACCTCAGGTTTAGGTTCCTCTTTAGGAGCTTCCTTTTTCTTTCCTTTTTCTTTAGGCGGATTAATTGCATTTAGAAGTTTAACGACGCCATCTATGATAGCTTCTGGACGCGGCGGACAACCAGGTATGTAAGCGCTAACTGGAAGAACTTTATCAACTCCGCCAAGTACATTATAGTTTCCTTCGAATACTCCGCCGCCGCATGCACATGCTCCGATAGCGACAACGAATTTAGGTTGAGGCATCTGGTCGTAGACACGTTTTAGGCGTTCTGCGCATTGCTGTGTTACTGCGCCAGTTACAAGGAGTACGTCGGCATGCCGAGGGGATGGTTCTAGTTTTATGCCGAATCGTTCAACGTCATATTTTGGAGTGAGCAGGGCAACTATCTCTATGTCGCAGCCGTTACAAGCGCCAGAGTTAAAGTGTAGCACCCACGGCGATTTTACACGTGCCCAAGTTTTTGTATCGGCCATTTACTCTTTGCCTCCATCAATTAAAACTATGCCTGCAGCAAGGATTATGCCGATGTAGAGTACCAATAAGAGGGGGTTTACTTGTGCCAAAGCAAAGGAAGCGAAGGCGAGGACTAATACTGAGGTATCGAACACTACGAAGTAGATTAGGTACTTGTAGAGAGAAACGTTGATTTTGAGCCCTTGGAAGCTAACTTTTTCTCCGCAGGCATACGCTGCCTGTTCGTTTTCGCTTATGGTAGTTTTAGGTGCTGAACGCTTACCTATTGCGTAGATTGCGTAGGTTGCGACAAAAATTAAGACGAATGCGAGGATGGCTTCCAAAATTGCGTCAACAATCATGCTGTTATCTCTCCGTTAATGCTTTTTACCATCAAAGCTGCCTCAAGGGTGGAGCCGAACGGGCACTTGTTACAACCAAGAGCGTCTCTGTAACCGTATTTAAGGTTATCTGCATGGGAACTAGACAAATGAGCGATGGCAAATGCTTCATCACGTTTGCTGTTAGGCAATTTAAAGGTGAATTTACCGTTACTGCCTAGGATGCTCTCTCCCATTGAATCTGTTTCTCCTTTACTGCCCCGAGATAGTTCACATAAAAGCAGTATACTTGCTTTTAAATTTTGAGAACCGAAACGTGTCAAATTTCATGATTTATTTCACTTTTTAACATCGATATAACTAATCGATATCATCGCCGCGTTTAAACTGATATTTCATCACTCAAGCCATTCTCAGGATAAGGAAACAGATGCGCCTTATCCAAAGGATAAGTAATAGTGACATCCTGACCCACATCAACCCAATCCTCAGTAAGCGACGGCCGATTAATTACAAACCGATCACCATTCACAAGCCGTATCTCATAGCGGACAATAGTACCTTCAAAGGTAGTTTTCTCGATTTGCCCAAACAAAGAGTTCGGTCCTTCAATGAACCCAATCTTCATCTCACATGTCTCAGGCCTAATCGCCAACACAACGCGGTCATCCACCTTTATATCTCGCTCATTAAACGCTTCAATCCTAAAGCCCTCTCGCAACTCCACCTCTGCTTTTTTGCCCTCTGCCCTTGTAATGTAGCCTTCTAGCAAGTTTGACTCTCCAATAAAATATGCCACAAACAAAGTGTTAGGATGCATATACAGTTCTTTGGGCGATCCAATCTGGACTATCTTGCCCTTTTTCATAACAGCAATACGGTCAGAGATAGACATTGCCTCGGCTTGGTCATGGGTAACATGAATAGCTGTCAACTTGAGGTCTTTAGCCATACGCCGAATTTCATATCGGATGTCATTGCGAACTTTTGCATCAAGTTGCCCCAAAGGTTCGTCGAGAAGCAGGATTTTTGCGCCAGCGGCAAGTGCTCGAGCTACCGCGACACGTTGCATCATGCCTCCGCTAAGTTCGCCGGGGTAAGCATTGAGGCGTTCATTGAGCTTTACCAACTCAAGGACTTCGTGCCCGATAGTGTCGGCTTGTTTAGCATCATAATTCTTGACTTTGGGTCCATAGAGTACATTGCTCCATGCCGTCATGTGTGGAAACAAAGCGAAAGTTTGAAACACAAAGCCGATGTCGCGGTCTTCCGGCGGAACTTTATCGACGCGTCGTTCGCCAATGTAGATTTCGCCTCCGTCAGGGTCAATTAAGCCGGCGATGAGACGTAGAAGGGTAGTTTTGCCGCAGCCACTTGGACCCAAAAGGGAAAAGTATTCTTGGTCATGAATAGTCAAGCTGACATGGTCTAAAGCGTAGAGTTTATCATATTTTTTTACTACGTTAACAACGCGAACTTCAGGCATGTTTCTTCTCTCCTCTATGCGTTTTTGGGGTTATTTTGTTGATTGTCATGTTAGGCTTTTCCTTTTCTTGTTAATAGACGCAGGATTAGCAATATGATAAAGCTGAACAGGATCAAGAGACCACAAGCTAAACTGACATTTAAGGCGGTAACTCCGGCAATCGGAGCAATCACACCTCTAACAGAGTTTACCCAGTTCACGATCAGAACAGGCGCCGTCTGCAGGTTCGTCGCTACAGCCAGGGATGCGCCTGTTTCGCTTACGCTCCTTGTGAAGACGATGATTGCACCTGAAAAGATGGAGTATTTAGTGATGGGCCAAACAATTGATCGGAAAACGATTAAGGGTTTAGCGCCTAACGTTTTTGCGGCTTCCTCCATATCGACACTTATACGCTCCATAGCAGCGGACATTGACCGCACGAAATATGGGTAGGTAATTGCTAAGTGAGCGAATACTAAGAGCAAAAACTCGGGTATACCAGGGATGTTTGACCAGAAGAACTTCAGTGACACACCTAAGGCTATCGAAGGCACGATAATTGGAACGTTAATTAAGGTATCAAGGATTGCAGAGGGCCATTTTCCGAAGGTTTTACGTGCAATGAGTATAGCCATCGGCAATCCTAAAGCAATACCCAACACTGTAACTACACCAGCTAAGCCATAGGATAAAGTTAAACTCTGCCAGAAACTCGCCCAAATACCTGAGCCGGTAAAAACTTGCGTTAACGTTGACCCAGTTGCGACAGCTTCGAAGGCAGGCAACGCAACAAACATTGAAGGAAGTAATACAATGAATATGAAAACAGCCAAAGCGACTCCGTTGCGGGTCCAAGCGCCTTTTTTGTAGCTGAGTTTCTTTTCAAAAGATGCCAAACCGTGTCCGAATGGAAGTTTAAGCTTTTGTCCCACAATCCGAATTAAGACGAAAATCGCCAAAGATACAACAATGAGGATGAGGCTGGCAAAAACAGTGGCAGCTTCATAGGAGCCTTGGGTGATAGTGCCGCTTTTAAACTCGTTACTTACGGTCTGAATAAACACGGGGCCGTTTAGGAATAGCCCTGCTGCCACTATGAATGTGGCGCCTGTCTCTGAGAGTGACCGCGCAAAAGCCAAGGTGTAGGCGGCGATGAGCGAGGGCTTCAAAATCGGTAATGAAACGGTTCTGGCGGCTGTCAACGGTGGAGCACCGAGTGTACGTGAGGCACGTTCATACTCGGTTTTATAGTCGAGCAGCGCACCGACAATTACTCGGACGACTACGGGATAAGAGAAAGTGAAATGCAAGAGTAAAACAAGAAGCCAGCCGGGAGAAACAAACGGTTGAGCGAACAAATCAGATATACCGCCGGGCGAACTCCAGAAAAGCAAAAGGGAGTACCCCAAAGCAGCCGTGGGCACCACAAAGGGCAAATCTGCTAGAGTATCGAGAACAGTTAACCATCTTGATTTGCCACGGGCAATAAACCAGGCAAGTGGAAGACCTGCTAAAAGGTCTAAGGCTGCAACCGCCAAGCCCATTATGAAGGATACAGCGATAGCGTCTAATGCCGTTTGCATCAATGCAGGATTATCGAATATGTTTTGCAGGGAGCCAGCTTTGGTTAAGATACCGATTATCGGCGGAATGAGGATTAAAGCAAAGAAGATTATGACTGCAGAAAGGTAGAGGGTGTACTTTAGGGGTTTTTTGGAGGATAACCTGTTGAGTATGTCCGAGGCTTTGCTAAGCAAGGTGCCGTTCCTTTCTGTTAGAGGTAGTTTTGCTTAAACGTCAACTTAATTGAGGTTCAAGTATATTAGTTGTTACGTAGAAAAGGGTGTTTTCTACATATTTCAGGGTTTGAATATGTAAAGCTACTGTGTGCTAACTAAAATATAGAGGAAAAAGGTACAGGTTAGCTGACGACTTTTCGAAATTGAATCAAAGTCGCACTCAAAGTCAAAACCGCCAAAAGAGCAATAACACCATAAGCCTGCAGAATCGTACTCCAATCATACCCGTTAATCATGAGCACACGACAAGCATTAACAGCGTAGCTGATGGGATTAAAGGCTGAGATGGTTTTAATCCAGTCAGGCTGAAAACTCTGCGGCACCAAAGCAGTACTAAGAAAAAGCAACGGAAAAGTGATGAAGCCACCGATGGCAAAAACCGTCTCCGCACTCCGCGTTTTCATGCCAATAGCCAGTGAGATGCCAGACCACGCCAAACCAAAAAAAGCTACAGTAATCAAAATAAGAATCATCCCAGGCACCCCAGTCACATAGGAAACGCCGACAAAGGGTAAAAGCGACAATAGAACAATAATTAAGGATTGAATTATCACGCGAAAAGCATCACTCGTTAATCGTCCCAACAAAATCGCGTAGCGACTAACAGGCGTTACAAGCATTTTTTGCAGATACCCCGAATCGATGTCTGCAACAATGGAATTGCCGGACTGTAGGGCACTGCCAAAAGCGTTCTGCAGCAAGATGCCTGCTGTGGCGAAGATGGCGTAGCTGGCAGTGCCGGTTGCAGCGACGAAACCTGGGATTTGGGAGAACTGCCCAAACAGTTGCGTGAACAATAGCAGGAAAATGATGGGTTGAAAGAGCGAGAAGAACAGTAGGATAGGGTTGCGGACTAGCTTTTTGAGGTAGCGGACGAAAAGGTACCAAGTATCCGATAGCAGAGTCACGGTTATCGGGCTCCAAACATTCTACTGGGGGCTTTAACCAAATCTTCAGTGCGGATCCGTTTGCCTGTGTGCTTGAGGAAAACATCATCCAGCGATGGCGAAGAGAAGGTTACGGATAAAAGTTTGATGTCACTGCTATCAAAGGCCCGTACGATATCAGCAACTAGGGGACCAGCGTTTTTTGCGTAGACGTTTAGGCAGTCAGGTGCAGCAGAATCCATCACCAAAGTCACGTCTGTTAGGTTTTTTAGGAGTTCTTTGGCTCGGGGCCGGTCCCGTTCGCAGTTCTCAATTACCAGCTTAATCGAGTCAGCGCCGATTTCACGCTTCAACTCGGATGGAGTACCGCTGACAACGATTTTCCCCGAATCCACAATCGCCAAACGCTTACAAAGCCGATCAGCTTCTTCAAGGTACTGGGTGGTTAAGAAGATAGTTGTGCCTTCCCTGTTGAGTTTTTCTAAATAGTCCCAAATCGCTTGCCGCGACTGAGGATCCAACCCCGTGGTGGGTTCGTCGAGGAAAACAAGTTTAGGCTCATGAACCAACGCAGTGGCTAAATCCAAGCGTTTTTTCATGCCACCCGAGTAGTTGCGTGCCCGTCGATCTGCGGCTGATTCCAGCCCCACCAATTTTAGGAGCTCATTAACGCGGTTTTTGAGTTTCAGGCTGTTCATCTGTTGGAATCTGCCCTGTAAGATGATGTTTTCTTTGCCTGTCAAATCGCCATCCACAGTCGTGTCTTGACTTTGTACACCGATTATTCTTCTAATGTCGTTTGCTCCACGTTCAATATCATGTCCATCTATGGTTACTGTACCAGAGGTTTTACGGAGCAGGGTGGTCAAGACTTTGATGGCTGTACTTTTGCCTGCTCCGTTGGGGCCGAGAAAACCAAAGAATTCGCCTTCTTTTACAGTAAAAGATATGTCATCTATGGCTTTGGTGCCGTCTGAATAAACCAGAACTAGGTTTTTAACAGAAATAATGTCAGACATTAATGTCTACTTTAGGATAGGGCGTGTTTAGGGACTTAACTGTGTGTGACTGTACCCCAACAGCAACGCCTAAGGACAACAGCGGCTTTGCGGTTAACATGAGAAAGAAACATGAGAATTTGATGGGTGAACTGGCGTTTTTACATAAGCAGCGTTTTGTAGCTACGTTGTGTAGCCACAGATTCTTAAATAGAGTTGTGTTTTGCTGGATTAGGTGAACTTGGCAAAAAGAGCCTAAATTGATCTAAAAAAAACTGGAGGTGGAATTTTGGTTAGAGGCGAAGGAACAACCGCACAGGGATACGCGAGCCCCGCAAAAATTCAAAGCAGCCTAAAAGGAGCCCATTACCCATCCAACAAGCAAGACCTCGTGAATCTTGCCAAGAAAAATAGTGCTCCCGACGATGTCATGGCTATCCTAAATGTGATCCCTGATAAAGAATACACTTCTCCGGCGAATGTCATGAAAGAAGTGGGAAAAAAAGAGTAAAACCCGTTTTGAGGAGATGCAAAAATGGAGTCGATTAAAGGACAAAGTTGCGACGACATCACATACGGTATAGCTACAGTTCAGCCAAACCGCGCCATAAAACGCTGCCGCATACGCAACCTCAGAATAGAATACTACATAATAGATGAGATAGCGGTTGTACTTGTTATACCGAAATCTTGCAGCCTATGCAAGAAAGGCGACGAATGCACTGACGATTTCATAGTGCAAATAATAGAGAAAATAAGCGCTCCGAAAAACAATCCAGACACACAGTTTCCGTTTTAGTTAACCCAAAAAGGGTAGGGCTTAGTCTAGGCATCCAAGCTTGCCCGCTTCGCAATACGTGGCTCCGCAGAAATCTCAGGCAGTTGATCCCTAAGTTTCATTTCAGCCATCGACTCCGCCTCAGCCAAAATCTGCATCGCCTCGGGATTTGAGTTTGACGGACCAAGAGAAGGCCCTTCTGAGCTTTGATTGGTAGTTGTCACTATTTCTGATAGGAGGTTTCCTATGTTGCCTAGTTCCTGGCTTGCTTCGGGCATGATGCTGCCCATCTCTGTGCGGATGTTGTTTAGCATGCCTTTTGCGGGGCTCAACACGGCAACTACGTCGCCTAACTCGGAGACAGTGCTCAAACGCATGGATACGCTTTGGAGTGCGAGTGAAGCGTGTGAGAGCATTTTTTTAACTTTTCTTATTTCTGAGAGTTCTGTTGCTAAAATGTTGGCTCTGTCTTGGTCTCGTTGAGCCATAGCTTTTATGATGCGGTTGAAGATTTCAGCGTCTCGATTTTGGAATCGCTGGACAGCCATGTCAAGCATTCGTGTTTGGTTGTCAAGCCGCTGTGTAACTTGTGTGATTTGTTCCTTTAAGCTAACTGACGGTTGGCCTACATTCTTGATTTTTTGGGCCAGAGATGGCTCATCAGATTGCTTGTGTTTCCATCTATCAGTGAAACCTTTGACCAAATAGTATTCCCCAAAGCCCCTGTTTGAACCGAGCGATAAAAGAGTGTTCGCATTTATTAGTTAAAAGGCTGCATGTCATAGTAGGGCTTTTTTATATGAGGGTTTAAAGTTGCTAGCAATTCTATGACTTCCACGCATGGAACATAACAGCTATGGCATGGAGCAGACGGAGAATTTTGTTTTTAAACTCTCACCCCACAAACCTATGTCATCATAGAAAAACAGCCAAAATGATAACCTGATTCAAACTAACATATCACTCAAACATTTTAACATGTCACTACCCAACCTGCAAGGCAAAACCAGGATTAAACCAAAAAGCTAGAACGTTCTGATGCAACAAAAGCTCTAATCCTATCAGTGAGGATAATTAGTGTGGGTATAATGGCGTCTAATTCAAATCGAAGAAACATTAACACCGAAAATAACTTCGCGGAAAATCAATCTAAAACAGAAGCTGGAGAGTTCTACAAAGACGAGAAAAAAAGACAAGCAGCACAGCCATTATACCTAAAAAGATACGAGTAGACGATTTAATTGTGTTTTTCGTGTTAGCTCTTGTAATTTTTTTGAGCAAAAAAGCAAAAAAAAGCCTCTACCTTTCCCCATGAAACAAGGCATAATCGGCGGGACTTACATGGTGGCGGGCTTGAGTTCGAGGTCTTTGAGTTCTTTGAAGGAATCTTTTATCGTTACGACATCGCCTACTTGGTCGATAGCTTCCACTGGCAACGAAATAATTGGGTTGCTTCTAATGTTGATTAAGCCGCCTGTCCGGTAGCCAAGTTGTTTTGCAACATCGTCAGTTAAGTGAATTCTGATGTGTGTTGCACGCCAAGTGTCAATGTCTATGTCTAGTCCTTCTACTTCTCCGATTAAAAGGCCCTTTATACCGATAACTTTCTTTCCTCTAAACGATTCAGCTGAAACCAAAATCACACCATACTCTAGGGTGTAATGTTCATGATTAAAATGTTTGTATAGGTAGCAAGGCTATAACAAACACATAAAAGATTTGCAACCGTAACCTACTCTGCCTTGGCATTTAACGAACCCACGCATCCTCCTAAGTTCACTTCCAAAAGCGTAAAGCTCTAACATTGAAAGAATTTAGGCGACCAGTTTTTGGGGATGGAGCAAAACAGCTCTTGCAAAAAACAACAATCATTTTAGCAGTTTTCCTCTTAACACTTGCTTTCTCTACGATATGTGCATTCAATCAAGCAGCTACAGCAAACGCTCAAACGCCAAGCATACACCTAGTCCAATCTAACTCACAGGTTCCAACGACAATAGATGTCCAACCCTCAGATGATACTGTCTTCATCGGAGTTTGGCTGCTAAACATGTTTGACTTCCAATACAAAAGCGGCAGCTATACCATGGACATGTACACCTACTTTTTTTGGACCAACCCCAACATCACCAACATTGATTGGTACTTCTCCAATGGATACCCAATCAACCCCACAGCAGTAACACTGGTTGCAAACACCACAAGCGGCGACTTTAAAGTCCAAGTCTATCGTGCAACGGCGCGTTTAAACTATGCCCCAGACGCCGTCAACTACCCCTTTGACCACATAAACATAACAGTATCAATCGATTTGTTAACACAAGGAAACGATGTTGTTTTACAGTGGTTAACCAACGAAACAGGGGTCGACTCTCAATTTACAAATTCCGGCTGGAAAACGGATAGCATTCATCTACATACATCGCTGCATCCTTATCCGATCGGAGTTGAGGTGCCCAGAGCAGAAATGGTGCTTAACCAGCAAAGGCAACGCACAGTAACCAGTTTTTCGCCTTTTGTTCCACCCGCCATTTTTACTATAGTATGTGCAGTTTCCTTTTTGTTTAGCCTCAAAGAAATGAGTTCGGTAGGGCTACGCGTGGGATTAAACACGTCGATGCTTGTAACCACTTTACTTTTTAGTTTTGGCGCAAGCAACGACATACCACCTTCTTCATATGTTGTGCTATACACGATTTTTTTGCTTTGCGTGCTGATTTTTATGGTCTGCAATTTAATAGTGACTATCGTTGGCGTTGTGGGCTGGCTTAAATATAAAGATGAAAGAAGAACCACGTTAGCCAACAGATTAGGATTTGTGATCTCGGTTATTGTGCCAATGATAATATTTTTTGTACTCTATTACGGAAACGTGTGAATTGCAGCCTCAGAGCAGAGTGTTTAACGGTTGAAACAAACCGTTAAATCAAAAAACAACCTTAAACATTACAGACTTTTTTACGTTTCAAAGTGAGATTTTTGAATTCTAACCTCATTAAATCATCCCTACGATGCTTCGTAAGTAACCGCGAATTACGTTTCGCAGTCATACATGTAACCACCCGCTGCAACGCAAAATGCCTTGACCGATGTAACATCTGGGCTCAAGCACCCATCGACATGCAATACAACGATGTCCTCTTAGCCCTCGATGTGTTAGCAAAAAACCATTTTTCAGTTGCCTACCTAACGGGCGGAGAAACCGGTTTATACCCCCACTTAGTGGAAGCGGTTAAATATGCCAAAAGTAAAGGGCTCAGCACCTCCATAACCACCAATGGCACCATCTCAAAAGAAAAGTTGATGGGGATGCGCGGTACTTTGGATGTTTTGTCTGTTTCAGTGGATGACTTCAATGAGCAACGCTGGGATGAAACCAAACATGTAGAGGGAATATCCGCCAAAGCCAAAGAAACCATCTTAACTGCAAAGGCACTGGGCATGAAAGTGTACGCGGTTACTTTTCTCAACCCCATTTGGACACCTCTTGAGGTAATGAAAGTTATCAGATACGTCAACGACGAATTGGATATACCCTTCGCGCTTTCTTACCCCTACATTTCGTCGTACGACGGCACATACAAAGTCGGCGGCAACCTCATCAAATCCAGCGATTACGTTAAAAAACTGAAGAGTTTAGCCCAAACAGTCCTAGCGATGAAACTAAGCGGTTCAAAAATCGCGACCACAACTTGCTACCTAAGAGAAGTCATCAGAGCCCATGAAAGTTTGCCCTTAAAGTATCCGTGTAAAGCGGGAAGAACCATATTGACAATTGATTGTAACCTAAACGTTTTCCCTTGCTACAAAAAAGACAAGTTGTTCAACCTAAAAGACTGCCAAAACCTGAATCTACAACCTGTTGACAGCTCAGCCTGCGACAACAAAAACTGCATGATCAACTGCTTCAAAGAAGCTTCAGCAGCTTCTAAAGAAACTGGGCTACGGGCGAGCTTTGAAGAGTTTTTTTCTAATCCCCAATTCTATTTAGAAATGCTGCGGTGACTCCGCTATAATAGCCATGAAGCGAACTCGTAAGCAAGCAGCAGCAAAGCATAGAAAGCTGCGCCAACCAAAAACAGAAACAGCCCCTTCCGCTTCACCCTGGGAATCTCTTCTCTGATTGCCTGATAAAGGATGGCGCCAGAAATAAACGCTAAAAGCACCGAAGCTTCAGCGACCCTCTCAGGAAAAAGAATTGAAGCAACCAACCCAGCAATGGGTGTAAATGTTGCGATGAGGTGGCCGTTTCTGCCGTGTAAAACTGTGTATTGTTCAGTCATGGCGTTTTCGGCGACAAATAGGTGTAGAGAAACCGCAAAAGTGTAAAATACGCCTGCAACGGCGCTTTCTTGGTATTCAAAAAGCAGTGAAAAGCTTAGGATAAACTGTAGAAAAGCAAGAGCGGCAAAATGCACATAGTACACTTTGGCGCTGGCTTGAGGGTTTTGTGCTGTTTGATTTGTGGATTGAGGGGTTTTTTTGGAGTCTACAGCTAGGCATTCAAGGGCGAAAAAAAGCAGAAAACCCAAAAACACCACAAAAAATATGGCGTCCTCATAAATGATCGTTGGAACGTAAGGGCCGGTCAGTGTTTGGAAGTTTTCTTTAGAGTTTTCAATGCTGGGCAACAAATCTAAGAAAACAAACCCTGCTGTGATGCCGCTAAAGAGCGATAGGATTTGCCGTTTGTACTTGCCGGCGTAAACGCGTATTTTAAGTGAGTAAAAGTTTACGAGGGCAAAGATTATTGCTGAAATGGCAGCAAATATGGTTGGGTAGAGAAAAATTAAGCCTCCCAGAAAAAGTTAAAGTCGTGCCAGCAAGCCCAATATTGCGCCGATGATGACAAGCCAAGCTGCAAACCAAGCGCCGATTAGTGATGCAAATATGCCGCAGAGAATCAGCAGTATGGCTGTTGGGACCCGATAAACAAACCTTGCGCCACCTGCACAGATTAAGCCTAACACCAACATGATTATTCCCCAGAAGAATATGCTCAGGGAAAACGCGGGGTAAAAAATTAACCAGAAAATCCCCAGTATCCCAGCGATTCCTAAGAAAATAAAAATTAAGCCGCCTATCAACGCCATGATAAAACCAATGTTAGCTAAAAATCTGTTCAAGAATTCACCTTCTCCGAGAAGAGTTCTCATGTGTGGAGGAACACTAAAAACGGTTAATGGCTACAGCGTTTTAAGGGTTTGTGTTAACATTTCTGCAGTAACAATTGTTCAACAAAAGCCATAGCGCATGCCATTTTTATGCTTCCCATATATACTTTTATGGGGGCATAGTGTAGCAAACAAATGCTTTTACCATCACTCATACAGAGTTTATAAAGGTGAAAGTTTTGATAAGACCTGAAAAAATTATGGGCAAAAAAGTTATCACCTACAAAGGCATGCTGATGGGCGAAGTAGACGCTATCCAAATCGACGAGAACAACTGGACAATCACAGAAGTCGACGTATCCCTAGACAAGGAAATGGAAAAGCTTTTTGACGTAAAAACGGGCAGGATGTCTAAGACTATTGTGCCTTTGCCAGTTAGTATGATGGGTCCAATTGGGCCAGAAAGCATCACACTTAAACAGGAGCTTGAGAATCCAAAAGAATACCTTGATAAAGCCACTTCTGAAAGACAGAGACTGCTTCACCGATAACTCAGCCTAAACCTTTTTCTCCAATTCGAAGAAAGCAATGAATCCAATTCGGGTTAGTGAGGTGATAGAATGTTTAGACCAGGACCAATGGGACGCGGCGGAGCAAGACGCCGAACAAGACGTCGAATGAGCAAACGCACCGCCATGATGACAATGACTGCACAGCAGAAGCAACAAATTCAGCAGCAAACCGGCAAGAACCCTGATGACATGAGTGAAGACGAATTAAACGATGCCATGGACAAAACCGGGGTCACACCGGGCGGCAGCGACACTCAAATCCAGCAGTTAGAGCAGTTGGGTAAGTTAAAAGAAAGCGGAGTACTCACCGAACAAGAATTCGAAACAAAAAAAGCCCAAATCCTCAAGCCCCCATAAACCAATTTCCCTACTTTTTAAACATGTGAGCAATGGATGCTTATCCAGATCACACGGCTATACCATTCTCCAATTTTTTACTTGCGGGGAATTACAGCTAAGAATGTTCAGGTCCATTTCAACTGTCGCGTAAACAGCCAAAGCAATGCTCCAAAAACATCGTATCATGCGTTGCCCCACGGACGAGAGAAACTACGTTGCCGTCTTTGCGCAAATCAGCGTTCTAAATTTGAGTTCGGTGCAAATGTCTCCCCAGTAGGGGGCTCCCAATCCAGCAAAGGATAGAAGAATTGTTTGTTTAGAATCCTCTGTTTTTGTAGTCCTGCCATCTTTGAGGTTCACCAATCTACCGCTGGGGAAAGGCTGCTCTTAAAGATTTTCACAAAATAAAATGCTGATAAATTCGCTAATTTTATTGAGGTTATTGACAAAAAACTTAACTTGCAGTTTATGTTAGTGTGCCCTAGGGATTTGGTCATGGATAGATCAGTGGTTATTTTGGCAGGCGGCGACGCAAAGCGCTTTGATGGCAGCGATAAAGGGCTCTTCGAATTGAACGGCAAACCATTGTTGAATCATGTGGTTGATGCAGTGAAGGGGCTCGTAGACGAAGTAATCATAGTTACCAATACACAGGAGCGCGCAGATGCCTACGCCAACATCGTTTCTGCCAAAGCCAAATTCGCCATAGACAAAGAGAAATCGATGGGTCCTTTGTTGGGTGCGTTGACAGGTTTTGAAGCGGCACAAGGCGAATACTGCTTACTCTTGCCGTTTGACAGCCCCTTTGTCCAAAAAGAAGTCCTCTCTTTGCTCCTTGACTTGTGTGTGGGCAAAGCAGCTGTGGTTCCACGGTACCCTGATCAAGAAATTGAGCCCCTGCACGCCGTCTATCATCGGGGGAAAGCCCTCGAAGCCGCAGAGGCAGCTCTTGGCGACGGACAATCGGATATGCGTTCTATGGTTGAGCGGTTGCAGGGAGTACGTTACGTTTCGACGATGGTGATTGAACAGCTCGATCCACAGTTGAAGACGTTTGTTAACATTAACACGCCGCTGGATCTAAAGAAGGCTGAGGCGCTGAGCAAACCTAAGCCCAGAAAATAAAGCTTTTTTGGTCGGTACGAAAAAAGGTGCTTCCCTCTGTTGTGAAGTTCGGCGAGCATGCGCACTATGCCGTCCACGTCAGAGCAATCAGCGGTTGTCGCCACCACAACAAAATCTGCGACAACGATGGCGTTATACCACACCATAACAGGCGCTGAGAAACGTCCACACTCGCATTCCTGTGGAGTACCGTGAAATGCCACACCCACATAACTAGGGGCGGGTTAATGTCTTGGCCGTCGCAACCATATTTTTAGGTATGTACTGGTTGGGTTCGAAGGTTGGGCTGCTGACATAATTCTTTCGTGGAAACCCCATTTTTCCTCTTTTTTTCTAAATAAAAGTTGTGAGCACCGCAGTCGCTCAACAACTGCGGTTAATTTGGGGATGGAGCGTCTATGCTGAGTTATGGTGCTGTGTCCATTCTGGCTCTGTGCTCTGACCTTTGTGCTCGTTCATTCGGTGCTGTCTTAGCTCTTCAGGGTTTGAAAATTCCTTTTTGCATATTGGGCATTTGTAGGTTTCATACATGGGACGCTGCATCTCTTTGCCAAGCCTATGGCTGTTGAAAGTTTAAATGGATTTGTGACTGTACCGACACAACAAACGAAAGTTAAAATAAAGCGTGTTTTAGGTTTATTCTTCTGTCCATTTCTCTACAATCAATTTGCCCTCGTTTGGGCTGAAACTCACTTTCACTGGCATGGAGCCATCACATTTCAATGGAAACATGCTGTCGTCTACTAAGCGCACTGGCAGATAAAGCAGATAGCGGTCGTCTTTTCGTTTAAAGATTGTTCCCTTCCCCTCATTCCCCATATATATCACAAGCGAGTTAACGATGTCCGATTAGTTCCTTTTAAATCTGCTGTTTCTATCGACAGTAAAAATCTTAACAACCATTTACCGACAAACTAAAAAACTGCCCAACCATCGGCTATATAACCAAGTTTGAGATGAGGCGCTTAAAAAGAGAAGGAAGCGCGATTTCAACTTAGACTTCTGCTTTGCGTATTAACTCTTCTGCTTGGCCTATGTTGATTCGGTAGAAGACCGCAGTGATGACTGCTGCGATGACACCGCTTATAGCTATGGAAATCGCCAGTTCCAGCCCCCCCATAGGTCCAATGGGGAGGACCGAGGATAGGAATGTCGAAATCAAGTAGGGAGCCAGCGGTGCCAGTATAGCTAAGCCAGCAAGTGCACAGGCAAGCATGCTAATCAACCCCCATTCCTGACGTATCATTCGTTGTCGCCGTGACATTGAGAAGTCAGCGCCTTTAAAGCCGCAAGTTAACGCGATGGAGCCCAGTGCAAAGAGTAAAAACAGCCCCTCCAAAACAGCCATCACAATAATTTCGGGTGGGGGATGGTAGAAAAGGACACCCATAATTCCCGTTACCATCAAAACGACTAACGAGAAGAGCATTAAGAAGGCGAATTTGCTTTTAACGAGGTTTTTGGGTGATATGGGCGAGGCGTAAATTCTCCACACTGCCTGTCCCTCTTCACCTATAAGTGAATTGCCCAAAACCATAGCCATTAACGCCGCGGGAAACAGAAAAATCATGGCTTCGAAGAATATGTCAATCTGCACTGGTGCACCGCTGGCTTGGTTGGAGATACTCATAGAGTTGAAGAGAGGAACAATCACAAAGACAATGGGCACTATGAATATGCCGATTAGTTCGCGGCGGCGAGTGAAGGAGCGGAGGTCTTTTTGGATTATAGCTGCCTCAGCAGTGGTAAAGCCAAGTTTGCCCAGGATACCTGTTTTGGGCGCATAGACTCCGCTGGTTTGGACTTTTATCGCTGGGGGTTCATATAACCCGTAGTGCTGGTTTGCTAATATGGCAAGGTAGTACAGTCCCGCCATAAACAACGCACTTGCAGCGACGAATAATGTACCAAGCAGGAAGTTGCTGGTCATCAAGTAGAAAATTACGACGGCAGGCCAAAGGAAGGGAATGAACCAAAACGTCGTTTGCACGTTGGAGAGGGCTTGGATGAAGTTCATGGCGCCCGTACCTGTGATGATAGAGAAGTAGATAGTGTAACCAACTGCTATTACTATTAAGGTGCTGACTAGGCGAATCCAGATCGCGGCTTTTCCGCTTGACTTGTATACTGCGCCAGTAAACCGAGTTATAAGTACTCCAGCCAACTCTGTTATTGAACTTCCGATGAAGGCTGTTGCGAGCATAGCAACAGTTGTGACTAAGGCGGCAACGATTAACCCGTTGGCTACTGAGAAGACGATGATGCCTGCGGCGGCGCCAGTCACTATTGCAAGCGGCCATCCTAGCAGGTTAGCGAGAATTGAGGCGGCTGTATGTTCCTGCCATGTGATGGGTAGCCAGTACATGACCTGCGTTGTTACTTTACTGTTAATCTGAAATTGCTGAAGCATCGAAAAAACAATGCTGACGAGCAACACGACAGTGGGCAGGGCGACGAAAAAGCCCAGCGCTGCGTCACCTATCGGGGGCAACTGGCTTATAGCGGCGGGTTCACTGTAGGTTAAATCGACAATAAAGTTTGCCAATAAACCTATCAGGATACCGATTATAGCGGCAGCCCAGTAGGGCCAGTAAGCCAAAACACCATGCTCTCTATAGTGAGTTGTTTTGATACCTCTAAGTAGCCTTCCTGATTTGCGTTCAACCCGCAGCAGATAGAGGACGTTTTTCCAGTTCATTTCAACAGTTCCTCAACGACAGCTTTCAAATCGCCAGTGCCTGTTAACTTGAGGAATATATCTTCTAAACCAGAGCCTGGAAGAGCAGCTTTTTCACGAAGCTCATTCATGCTGCCCAGCGCCAATATGTTGCCCTGGTACATGATGCCTATGCGGTCGCATACTGCTTCAGCGATTTCCAAAACATGCGTTGAGAGGATGGTTGTGACGCCCTGCGTTTTGAGTTCATAGAGGAAATCCTTGACGATGCGGGCGCTTCTGGGATCCAGTGCGTTTAGGGGTTCGTCGAGGATTAGGAGTTTGGGTTTATGTAGGAATGCGGAGATGAGGCTTATTTTCTTTTTCATGCCGTCTGAGTAGCTGTTTATCATGTCGCCTTCTCTGCCCTTGAGCTCCAGCGCTTTTAGGTACTCGTTTATGCGCTGCTGCTTCTCGACTGTGGAGACGTTGTAAATGTCACCTATGAAGTCGAGATACTCGATTCCAGTTAAAAACTCGTATACGGTAGGGGATTCAGGGACATAACCTACCTGCCGCTTGACTGCAACAGGGTCCTTCTGCACATCTATACCCAACACGGTAACTTGGCCTGCGGTGGGCTGAAGCAACCCCAGAAGCATCTTTAGAGTGGTAGATTTACCTGAGCCGTTTGGACCCAGCAGAGCGAAGATTTCGCCTGTGGGAATGGTTAAGCTGAGGTTGTTTACGGCTAATATTTCGTTGTAGCGTTTAGTTACGCCTCTGAGTTCAACTGCGTATGCGCTGCTCATCCCAAACACACCCATCTGAATAGGTAATAATCCGTATTTAAAAGTAATGCGAATAAGCAGAGGTTCCCACGCAAAAGACCATTCTGAGGCTAAAAAGGAAAAGAGGTTTAAACAAAGTTTAACTCAAAACTAATCGGTACAGCTTCACCCCACGACTGACGAATTGGACAAATCTTCTGCGCCATACCATACACCGTATTTGCTTTTTTACGCTCCCAATCGTTATCGTTTATCAAGCCCACGTTCATAGCAAAATGCACATCTGTGAAGATCAGTTTCTCCATCCCTTCTACATCCATTTTCACCGTTGCTTTGGTCTCCAGTTTTTTGAGGGCTAACTGACTATTCTTTGCAATCAACATATACAGCGTGTTTATGCAGGATGCCAAGGCTGCGGCGAAAATGTCTTCTGGGGTGCAGTAACCTTCTTTTCCGCCAAACGATGGGGGTGGGCTGACTGTAGCGAGGTGTTTACCTCTAGATGAGAGTGTACATTCGGTGCCGCCGTTCCATGTAGCGTTTCCTTCAAAATTTAGTTCTGGCATAAAATCCACTGTTTAATTCTTAATATTGTGTTTCGATTTATTTTTTTCGGTGATTAAACTATCCCCCAGTATTAGCAGCATTTTCTGTTATTGCCCTTGCTCCTGTCTGAGTTTACGGTACTCCTCTTCTGTCAGCCTATCAAGATACCCAGTGTGCGCAAATACCGTCAGGTAATGGGCAACCAATCCGATTCCCCAGAAAACCAGCGGAAACAAAAACCATGGAAAAACCGCTAATCCACCAGTAAACAGCCAGATAAAAAACAACATCAGGTTAACTCCGATATAAACTGCAAGATGAATGTAGAATCCGAGTTTAGCTTCCGCTCTAGCTCTTGCTCTCCGTCGGAGTTCTTCCTCTGAAACCGACACAAAAACACCACCTTTTAGTTGGTGCAACTATTATTAAACATTTTAGCCAGCGCTAACCAACAGATATGAGTCCTAAATAATCTATATTGTAAGCAAATACCCTTAAATCCACCACAAGTTTCATGCTAAAAAGAGAGACACACATAAAATGCCCTATGCAATCGAAACCTACAAACTAACCAAAACCTACAGCCACCTAAAAGCAGTTGACAGCCTAGACGTTTCCGTGGAGAGCGGCGAAATTTTTGGGCTGCTAGGCCCCAACGGAGCGGGCAAAACAACAACGGTGTCGATGTTATGCACCATTCTCAAACCAACCTCAGGCACCGCAACAGTAAACGGCTTTGACATCGTACGGGAACCCAACAAGGTACGAAAATCCATAGGCATCGTTTTCCAAGACCCGAGCATCGACGACCGCTTAACAGGCAGGGAAAACCTCACCATGCATGCCAACCTATATGGTGTACCTGCCTCTGAGCAACGTGAACGCATTGACCGCATCCTAAAACTTGTCGAACTCGAAGACAGAGCAGACGATTTACTACGCACTTACTCTGGTGGCATGCGTCGTCGGCTTGAACTGGGCAGGGGCTTGCTGCATCACCCCAAAGTGCTCTTCCTCGACGAACCAACGGTCGGGTTGGACCCACAGACCAGAGACCACATCTGGAAATACATCAAAGAACTCAAGGAAATCCACGATATAACAGTCGTTTTAACCACCCACTACATGGATGAAGCTGACAGGCTTTCAGACCGCATCGCAATCATGGACCACGGCAAGGTGGTGGTATTAGATACGCCGCCTAAACTAAAAGAAACCCTTGAAGGTGACGTAGTAACGGTTCGGGCAAACAACATAGCTGCCCTGTCAGATTTGGTGGGTAAATGGTTAGGATTCAGCAAACGCCGTATCGTTGATGGCGCCTTGGAAATTACTGTGCCCAGCGGCAGAGCGGCGATGCCCCGCATAATGGAGTTAGCAACCCAAAACAACATCTATGTAGAATCCCTACTTTCACGTGAACCTAATCTCGAAGACGTTTTCCTTCATTACACAGGCCGCTCGATACGTCAAGACTCAACCAAAGAACTGCACGGATTATCAGCAGCTCGCAGGAGAGCAATAAGATGACTGAGGCACGTGCACTCTACACGCTTTGGCTGCGGGAAATCAAACGATTCCTCCGCGACAGAGCACGCGTAATCATAAGCTTTATCCAACCGTTACTGTGGCTGGTGGTTTTCGCCGCGGGGTTCGGGGCACGGCTAACACTTCCCGGCATTGACTACCAGCAGTACCTTTTCCCAGGCATCATAGGGCAAACGCTGCTTTTCACGGCGATGTTTATGGGCGTAAGCGTGATTTGGGACCGAGAATTCGGTTTCATGAAAGAAATCCTTGTTTCGCCCGTTTCACGGTTCACTATTTTCATCGGCAAAATGTTCGGCGACAGCACAGCCGCCCTGCTACAGGGCGTGATAGTGTTTGCTTTCGGCTTCTTATTGGGTATACCATTTGATCCCTTTACATTGTTTGCAGCACTGCCAATCATGCTCATTATCACCTTTGGCTTGGTCAGTTTGGGTTTAATTCTCGCCAGTTTCATGGGCAGCCTCGAAAACTTCGGTGCCATCCAAACCTTCATCAACCTCCCCCTGTTCTTCACCAGCGGAGCCCTGTTCCCCGTCACGGGCCCAGGCGCACCTGAATGGCTCCAAATTGCTTCAACGTTCAATCCCCTCACCTACGGCGTAGACGCTCTGCGGACGGCGATTTTAGGTTCAGCTTGGACGCCACTCCATCCCTTAATCGTGAATTTGAGTGTTATTACAATCTTTGCTGCTACAATGATTGGGGTTGGCACATGGGCTTTTGGTAGAATGAAGTAGAATTAATAGGTAAAAACAGGTGATTATTGTTTGTTGGTCATTTCGTTGATTTGCTCTTCCATCGCGTGTCCGCGACAGTAAACTTCGGCTTTCTGGACTCCCGGGACTGTTTTGGCAGCGTCTCGGATGTCGGAGGCAAGTTTAAACGCGATTGGGCAGAAGGGGCTTGTTGGGACAAATTCAACGGTGACTGTGCCAGGCGCTGTTTCTTTGACGCTTTGGATCATTTGCATTTCTTCAAAGGTTTGCCCGGTTTCGGGGTCTTGAACCTTGCCTACTTCCAAACGTACTTTGTCTTCTAATTCAGTCATAAGTTCCAACCTTCTTTTAGTAGAATATGACTTGAAATGCATATAAACTAATTGACTTTTTTTGTGGTTATTGTAAACTTGCTTGAGTTGCTGTCAGGTTGTTTCTGCAGATTAAGATAATTGTTATGGGGAAGGCAAATTTTTAATGAAGTTGCCATTTTATATTAATTTTTTTTCCATAGCTTAAGTGCACTTATCTGAGGCAGATTTTGCTAAACGCTTCATTTTTTTACTTTAAAACGTAAAGTCTTGCAAAAATTTAAATAGCGATTGGTTGGAAACACAGAACTCACAATTAAAGGAGAAACACAACAAAAATGAAAATATCAAATAAAATAGCAACATTTCTAGCCGCAATCTTATTGATTTCAATCGCAGCCTCAGCTATCTCAATGACACAAAGCCAAGTTACCTTCCCAGAAGGAACAGAAATTCCAACATACGCATACATTAACGTCGCACCCAACCCAATCGGCGTCGGCCAAACAGTCAACGTCAACTACTTCTTAGCAACAGTACTCGAAGACAGTACTGGACCAATCAACATGACAGTTATAATCACCGATCCAGATGGCAACGTAGAGACAAGAAGCAACCTTGTAGGCGATACAACAGGTGGATCATTCTTCAACTTTGTCCCAGACCAAGCAGGCAACTGGACCTTCCAACATAAATACGGCGGACAAATAACTGCTGGCGGCGGCATGTTCGGCCCCGGCTATTCAGGTCTCCATCAAATGCCCAGCGAAAGCAAAGTCTTCACTCTTGTAGTGCAAGAAGAACCAATAGTACAAACAGCATGGCCACTAACACCTCTGCCCACAACGTACTGGGAGACACCCGTCTCTGCACAGAACGTTCAACACTGGTACAAGATCATGGGTCCATGGCTAGGCCTCGGTGGAATCACCTTCTCTGACACAGGCGCATACAACGCAAGCAGCTTATGCAATCCGTACACTCCATCCGTGTATTCCGGGCACATTCTCTGGACTAAAACCTGGGGTGCAGGCGGTGTAGTCGGCGGAGATGCAGGCGGCACAGAAGACACAGGCAACTATTGGTCAACAAGACAATACTGGCCACAATACGCACCAGTTATCATGAACGGCAGAATGTATTCAACATATTACCCAGAAACAACAGGCTACTCAGCGGGCATAGTATGCACGGACTTATACTCTGGACAAACCCTGTGGACTCTTAACACCACAAGCGAATTGCGTTGCGGTATGATGACTCAATGGAAGACAGCCAACATGTATGGCGTAATTGGACCCTACATTATTACCACTGGCACCCTTCCAGCAGCAGAAACAGGCGGAATCAAATATAACACGGCTCCTGGAACGACACAGTACAACATGTATTCAGCCGAAACAGGACAATACGTCCTCAGCATTGTAAACGGCTCAGGCCTAACAATGAAAGCAGATGCGAATGGAAACCTCATTGGCTACTACCTTGATAGCATACCTGGCACCAAGTTTACCTATGGTCCAGCAGCAGGATTTGGCGGACAACCAGTTACAGGAAACTACACTGTCGAAAGCGCTACTCAACCCTACTTGGCATGTTTCAACCTCTCAATGGCGCTTGGCAACGCATGGGGCTGGGCACCATCAGCTAATACCGCTATTGACTTTAAATACGGCATAATGTGGGCCAAGCCAATTCCAACTGAGATTAACGGCGCACCTATCAGCCCAACACTCTCCATCGATGCAATTAACCCATTGACAGGCGACGCAGTCATCTTGACAGCAGGATACGTTCACATGCAAGGAGGCGGAGACGAACAAAGCGGATGGCTAATATTAGCCAGCATGGACGACACAACAGGCAACGTAGTGATGTGTAAGAACTTCACCTATGCAGGTGGCTATAAATCCTTGCTGCCCTTCACCAGAACAACCAGCTGCAACATCGACGGCATAAGGACCATTACCAACCTAGTTAACGACGAAGTCGATGCCATCAACATGCGTACAGGCGAAAAAGTCTGGTCAGCTACCCTTAAAAGCGGATCAGGAGACACTGACATATACAACACCTTCGGCTACAAGGCAGCTGGAGTAAACGGTCTCTTCTTTGTATTCGGCTTAGGTGGAGACATCTGGGCATATGACGGTAAGACTGGAACAGAGCTTTGGTACACCAACACCACTAAACTCATCGGCGATCCAGGCATAGAAACACCATACGACATATGGCCCCTCTGGGTGTTTAGCCCACAGGCCTACACTACAGACATGGCGTACCTCGGCATTGGTCACGAATATAACCCGCCGCTATTCCACGGCGCCCAACTGCTTGCAATCAACTTGACTGATGGCTCACTAGTCTGGAGCGAATTAGGCACCTACGTCCGATCAATAGCAATCGCAAATGGCGTCCTGTTATCACAAAACGCATACGACAACCAAATCTACGCATTCGCCAAAGGACCATCCCACGTTACAGTCACCGCTCCAAGCGTCGGAGTAACCACTGCCACTCCAATAAGAATCACCGGTACAGTCACCGATATTTCAGCAGGCGTAACTCAATCCGAAGTCGCAAAGAACTACCCCAACGGCTTACCATGCGTCTCTGACGAAAGCCAAAGCAAATTCATGGAACACGTCTACCAAGACCAACCAATGCCAATGGACGTCACAGGCGTAGAAATCACTTTAGCTGTCATCGATGGCAACGGCAACTACCGCGAAATCGGCACAACAACCAGCAACCCCGACGGCACCTTCGGCTACACGTGGACACCAGACATTTCAGGCGACTTTATACTCTACGCAAGCTTCGCAGGCTCTGAATCGTACTGGCCAGCATCATCTTCGACTTCGTTCTATTCAAGCGATGCAGCTACACCTGCCCCAACAGCAGTGATGTCTCAACCAGTCGACAACACGATGACAATCGTCGGCGTCGGCGTGGCAATCATAGTAGTCGTCATCATCGTTGGCGCAGTAATACTGATGACGCTCAAAAAACGACCATAAAATAAAGGGCAAACATCAACCCCTTCCCTTTTTTTGTTTAAAGAACTTGTGATGACAGTGGCTGAGTGGACTCTGGCTATAATCATCAGTCGCGTTTGAGAATGGTTAGTGCATTTCCATTCTTATCCCCCCATTTAACCTGCCCAGAGCCCCAGCAAACACCTCAAAAAGCAACATTTATCCCTCACAAACGCCAGTACAACACTGTAAAACGCCGGTTGATTAAGGCCAAAGAGACAGTGTTAGGGGTGAATTGATTGGCAATAGATGAATCCTGTATTTTCTGCCAGATTGCAGCAAAGAATGCGCCCTCAAGCATAATTTACGAAGACGAAGCCGTCTTGGCTTTCCTTGACATTCGACCCTTAAACATGGGGCATACACTAGTTATCCCCAAAACCCACTACGTCGACGTATTTGACATCCCAGAGAATGAACTCTGTAAAGTTTACCTTGCAGCCAAAAAAATGTCTGGGTCAATAAAAAAAGCAACCTGTGCACAGGGAATCAGCATTTTCCAACAAAATGGCACTGCAGCAGGTCAAGATATCTTCCATTTGCATGTGCATGTGGTTCCCCGGTTTATGGGGCAGACTTTGCCGCGGTTTAGCGAACTTGAAGAAGCAAAGCGCAGTATGCTTGATGAGATGGCGGCAAAGATACGGTTGCAACTCTAACACTTTTCAACGTGTTAATGGATTGATTTGAATGGCTTTTTCTATGAGCTAATCGACGCTCTTCCTTTTACTCTAAGCATATGTTTCTATCAGGTGCTCTTCTTCGTCTGGTATGTGCTGTTCTTCTTCTAACATTACAAATTCAATGTCTTGCGGTGTAGTTTTTTCTGATTTGGCTGTTTTCTTGGCATGGTGTGGTTTTGATCGAGTTCTATAGATGATCCATCCGAACACAAATAAAGCAGTGGTTATGGGTAAGAGTAGTATAGCCCTCAATCTGCGTCTCTTTCTCATATGTTGAATATGCAGTCTTGACTTATAAGATTATGCCTTTTTTTCTTAGTCTTAAGTCACAGTCTATTTTTAGCGCCAAGGTCTTCTTTGTTTCGGTTGGTTGGGATTTAAAAAATGGGTTTTTGAAGAGGTTGTTTGGATTTACATTGGTTTTGCTACCTCTTCCATTTTGGGCATTAGCACTTTGTCTATGGCGTGGCATACACCATTGTCCACGACTATGTCGGGGTTTGTGATGTTTGCTCCATTGACCTTCATGTGGCGGTGTAGATGCCATCGTTTGTTGTCTATGTGGAGTTCTCCACCGTTTAACGCCTGCAAATATTCGTGCTGAGCCAAATCTGAAGTCATTAACTTACCTTCCACCACATGGAAAGTCAAAATATCCTTTAGCTTCGCAGTGTCTTTGAGCAGCAATTCCAGTGTTCCCGTGGGGACTTTGGAGAAAGCTAGATCAGTCGGCGCAAAAACCGTGAATGGACCCGGACCCTTGAGTGTTTCTACTAACCCTGCTGCCTGAACCGCCTGCACTAACTTGTTAAACATGCCCGAAGAAACCGCTGTATCAACAATATCAGCCAAAAACGTTCACCTCCATCAATTAAAAATAGAAGCCGCATTACATTAGTGAGAGATAAAATGTAGATAAACCTTGCCCAAACTGGACCCCCGTGGTTTTAAATCGCGCCTAAAGGCGCTCCAACCCCCATACACAAAAAGGAGAAAGGGAACCTTAGCTTACATCATCATTTTCTATTTTCTTTGCCATTTCAGCGACGATTCTTGTGAAGGGGTGGTCGGGTTTGTCTTGGACGAAGATGTAGTTGCCTTCGGCGCGTAGGATTTCGCAGAAGCATGGCACGATGCCCAACAATGGGACTTGGTAGTCGGCTTTTACTTTGGCGGATAGTTCGGTTTTGCGTGAGGTTGCGGATGGGTCTAGGACTTTGTTTAGGACGATACCTGTTTTCTTTTCGAAGAGGTTGTAGAGTTCACTTAGCATGCGTTTGGTTCCGTCTACATCGCTACGGTCGCCGGTGGTTGCTACCACCACGAAGTCTGCGGCTACAATCGCGTTAATGCTACTGTACTGGAGTCCCGGACTGGTGTCAAAGACTATGTAGTCGAATTTCTGGTCGCGGATAAGCGTTTCTCTTAGCGCCAGTAAGCGGCCTAGGGCGCGCATTTCCCATTTGCGGTCTTTGCTTGAGATGTCGCGTATGGCTTCTGTTGAGGGGTTGGCGAGGCAGGCGTAGAGTTTGCCGTTTCCGCCCAGTCTGCTACTGAGGTCGATGAGGGTTTTGTTGATTTCGCAGGTGTTATTTAGGTAGTCGTTTAGCCAGTACTCGACGTTTTGGGCTTTTAAGATGGCAAAGAGGCTTGGCGCTCTGAAGTCAAGGTCGAAGATGCAGACTTTTTTGCCGCTCTTAGCTAGTGTCGCGGCGAGATTGACGGACATCGAGGTTTTGCCTGTGCCGCCTTTGTAGGAGTGTACAGCCACAATTTTACTCATGTCATTCTCAACTCTGTGAATCCGCTTCGCGGTCAACGTAGAAATAGGCTTTTCGGCCCCTCCGCTCTTTCTTGAGGTAACCCATAATAACCAACTGATTCAAATACGCACTCTCAACCGCACGAGCCCGCTCCGTCTGAGAAGCAATCTCCTCCGCAGTAGCCCGTCCCGCACGACAAATAGTCATAGCCGTCTTACGCAAGTGATCAGGCATAGACAATAAAGTCATCACATCTAAAGAAGCATCAGGCAACACAGACGAAACCTTTGCTGAACCACTACCATTCCTCTGAATCTCAATCATAACCTCCATCTTTGCATTCAACCGTTCTAAACTCTCCTCAATCTTCTCCAGAATACTCAAAGGCTTCTTACTCGACAAATCGTTCCTAATCACGGCATATCCCCAATCATTACCTTAACAGTTATAGCAAAATTAAAACAAATACTATTTATTAAGTCTTGCGATACTGAGATCGTGATTTAAAATACTTTGTTTGAAGAATTTTTTGGGTGTGTGTGAAAATTAATTGGGGGTGGGTGTTGGGGGAGCGGGTTTAGTATGGGACTGGGGCTTGGTTTCGGGCTTCTTCTACTATGGGGAGCACTTGTTTTAGTTCTTTGAAGTATTTGAGGACTGTTATGCCGCGTTGGGTTACGGCGAAGACTACTCGTCGTTTGCCTATGGTGCGTTCTTCGACTAGGCCCTGTTTCATGAGGAAGTCGAGGTATTCTTTTAGTACGCTACAGTTGACGTTGGCTTTGTACATGACGTGGGTTAGTTTGAGTGGGCCACGGTGTGCAAGCACGGTTAGAATGTCTACATACATTTCGAGTTTTGATCGACGCACTTGTGTTTTCCTCTTTTGCTTGTAGTTCTCGTTTTATGTATAAAATGTTTATGTATTACTAATCAATATTTGAGTCCATGCTTTGTGGTTAGAGGGCTGTTTTTTCTATGGCGTTGTTTAACACGTTTATTCTATTTTCGAATGCCGTCACTAGGTCATCTAGCAATATTTGACGCAATTCGGTTGACAATCCATTGATTTCTTGATCTAAAACATCCGCTAATTTAGCTTCCAACTCTTTACGATTTTTATCCGCAATTGGTTTCATACACACATCATCCTCCAATATACATTGCAAACTCACAATTAGTGGAAGCCATATAACTGACTTATGAAAACAGCCTAAGAATCACAAATCAATAACAAAAAACAGAACCGCCCTTACTGAAACACCACTATAGAGCAGCACTTCTGTAATTTGCCACCACACCACCATCCAATAAAACTCAACCAATAGATAACACCATGTACGTTACAGACAAACCAGACACTACCACCACTCTCTCCTCTCTCGTTATTGAGGGCATGCCTGAAAGCACAAAAAGCCTCACTCTGATCCTTGACGACCCAGACCAGCGAGAGGAAGTTTTGACACCACTGGCTAATGTGGAATATACCTCCCGCCCAAAAAAGGGTCAGTGAAGACTCCGACTTGGGGACACAGGGATTAAACGGCATGGGCGGAATCGGTTACAGTGGACCTTGCTCGCCGAGGGCAAGCTAATTGGGTTATTCAGTAGGTAGAGGTGCATGTTTCAAACATTAAATAGTTTCTTGGATTAATAATGTGGTGATTGGTTGAACTGATTTGAACCGTAAACTCATTGTAGCCACCGCCATAGGATTGACTGTAATTGTGGCTTTGTCGCTTTTTGCGGTTTGGAACTGGTTCAGCGACAACCAAGCATTGAGGCGCGAGTTCTATGTGGGCGTCGAATTCGCCTATGGAGACGACCCCTCATTGGTGGCGGCGTTGGTGGATAAAGTTAAGGATTACACGAACTTGTTTGTTTTAGGTTCGCCAGGGTTAACTTTTAACGAATCAGCCCTAACCGAAGCATGCGACTACATTTACAACTCCAAACTCAACTTCATCGTGCTATTCACAGGGCTCGACAGATACAGTTACAATATCAGCCAGTGGATGCTTGACGCACAAACCCGCTACGGCAAACAGTTCATAGGCATCGATCGATATGATGAACCCGGCGGAAACCAAATAGACAACGGACCATACCAACTGGTCAACAAAACAGCCCTCCCCAACCCAACATACGCCTCCGTAGCAGACGCCTATGTAGGCAACCTGACCTTTTTTCCCGAATACTACCTCCAGTTTACACCTAAAATCATGACCGCAGACTATGCCCTATACTGGTTTGACTACAAATCAAACTACACAATCTTCGGTGAATTCGTAGGCAACGAAAGCAGGCAACGCCACATCGCATTATGCCGCGGTGCCGCTGAAGCCTTTGGCAAAGACTATGGAATCGTCATCACGTGGAAATACAATCAAGCGCCTTACCTTGAAAACGGAGCCGAACTCTACGATGATTTAGCTTTGGCGTACAGTGCAGGCGCCAAATACGTGGTGGTTTTCAGTTACCCCAACACCACAAGCTATGGCACCTTGACCGAGGAGCATTTTGCAGCGCTGCAAAAGTTCTGGACAAACCTCCACAGAGACCCAGACAGTCTAGGCTCCAACCCAGCAGAAGTCGCTTACGTTGTGCCTGCGGATTATGGGTTTGGCTTCCGCAGCCCCACAGACAACATATGGGGCATATTCCCAGCCGACGAACTCTCCCCCAAAATCTACAACGACACACAAACCCTAACCAGCCAATACAACGCCGGCTACAACATACTCTATGACAGCCCCCAAACTTCGGCTCTGCTGCAGAATTATACGCAGGTTTATTTTTGGAATCAAACGATTCCCCAACAGCCACCAGATTAACGCCTACTAGAAATTAATGATAGGCATGTTTGCTATGCTCTCTTTTTTCCCACAACCAAGGATTTTAGGTTTCTATGCAGCGCCACATCCACACGGTGCCTGCTTCAACAGACCCCCTTTGGGCATGTGAGGAAAATCGCATATGCCAAACCCAAATAGGCGCTGAAAAACTCAAAAAGCAACCGCCTTCTGCTACAGATTTGTGGTGCCCCGCAAACTGCCCCAGCCACACAAAGAGAAAAACCAAGGTTTGCCCTTCAAACAGAGGGATGGAATAGGTCTCCAAAGCAACAGCATCCCAACCGTGCGCCATCAAACTGGACTGCTTGTAGAAAACACCTCAACCAGCCTGCAACCGCCGCCACAATCGGACGCCAAAACAGACCGCTTCTACCAAGCCCCCGAGAAGAAGATGAGCAAGGCACACACCCACTTCATCTAACACTAGAAAACAACAGCAATTGTTTTGCGTAAACTTTGTATGGCAGATAGAAAACAGTTCAATGATGTGTATGCATAGAACCTTGACGGTTGTACTAGTCTTAGTGATTGCTTCTTCAAGTTTAGCTCTCTGCAACGCCGCGGATGCGCCCACGTTGCAGCGGAGCATAACCTACCCCCGAAGCGTGGACTATGAAATCGGCGGGTATGCTGTTTCTGTTTGGGGCGACGAGGGCAGATGCGTCGTTCAGACCAGCGACGGAGGCTACGCTATCATCGCTAATCTCGACGACCACTACACGCCTCCCCACTCGGGCGGACTAGATAACCGGACAGTGGAAATCATAAAAACCGACTCCACAGGGCAACTGCAATGGACAAAACCAGTGCCAAACATAGAGGCAGCTTACTCAATCGTCCAGACCACTGACGGCGGCTATGCCATCTGCGGAACCCCCTCTTGGGTCTTCGGCTCCCTAATCAAACTTGACTCGGAAGGTAATCTGCAGTGGAGCCGCGACATTGGCGCCCGCGGCGTTGCCATACAGACCCATGACGGCGGATATACGGTGGCGGGTTCACTGCCGCAGGAAACAGGCACCCTAGCAAATGTAGTTAAAACCGACGGAAACGGCGGTGTCCAATGGAACAAAACCTACCCCAGCACTCAAGTCAATGGCTGGTCATATGCCTACTCCATAGTTGAACGCGATGGCGGCTTTGCGGTTGCAGGCGTAAAAGAAGGCGCATGGTTCGCGCTACTGGATGCCCAAGGCAATGTTGAAAACGAGAAAACCTACCAAAGTGCAGGTTACTTCCAAAGAATCATAAAATCGGATGACGGTTTTGTAGTTGCGGGCAGCGCACCAGAAAACAACAACGGCTCACCGTTGGGCTTAGCCCTCCTCCAAAAAGTCGATGCTCAGGGAAATGTAGTTTGGAGCAAAACCTTCAACGACCCCGACTACCATGACAGCCAGCATTTCCAGTTCCGCACAGTAACCCAGACAGCCGACGGCGGATACGTCGCCAGCGCAGACACAGCCATCTTCAAAGTAGACGGCGACGGCAACCTGCTCTGGTACTTCACCATCCAATCCGACGTAACCAACCAACTGGGTAGCATGAACGCGGTAACTGACAGCGGGGATGGCGGTTTTGTGGTCACAGGCAGCAAAAGCAGCAGCGTTTGGTTTGCAAAGTTTCCCGTGGACCAACAGCCTTCGCCTTCAGATACATTGAGCGGGAACGCAGAAGCTGACCTTCTTTTGCCAGTTGCAGCTGTGGTTATAGCTGGGCTTGCAGTAGCGATTTTGGTTTTGCTTTTATACGTCCGCAAACTTCAAACTCAACTCAAATCAGCCAAACCTAACCTTAGGTATATGCAGTGGGGCGTTTTTTGCTTTGGATGGGTTTTGGAAAAGCATTATAGCAGAGAACACCGATGCATTCAAACACAGAGGATGAATGCGAGTGTTGGTTGCGGGGGTTGATGAAGCAGGACGCGGTTGCGTAATTGGACCGCTAGTGGTTGCAGGCGTGCTTGTGGACTCTGAGAACCTGCAGTTGCTCATCGAACTCGGCGTCAAAGACTCCAAGCGGCTCACCCCAAAAAAACGCCAAGCCCTCTACCCCGAAATCATTAAACTCTGCAAGCGCCACCACATCATCAAAGTGCCGCCGTATATGATTGACAGAGCCGTCCGCCACACCACAACCCTGCACAAACTAAACCGCCTCGAAGCACGCACAATGGCAAAAGTGATCGAGGAGTTGCAGCCCGACAAAGCATTCGTTGACGCCGCCGACGTGTTAGCGGAACGCTTTGGCTTGCACATACAAGAATGCCTTGCCAAGCAAACCGTCGTTGTCTCCGAGCATAAGGCGGACAGCAACTATATCGTTGTTTCTGCGGCATCGGTTATCGCTAAAGTTGAGCGCGACATGGAAATCGTGCGTTTGCAAGAGCGGTATGGGGATTTCGGCAGCGGATATTTAACTGATGATAAAACGTTGGATTTTCTTAGGCGGCTGCTTGATTTGGGCGATGGGGATTATCCGAGTTGTGTGCGCAAGTCTTGGGGGCCTGCAAGGCGGCTCAGAGACGAGTATGGTTCAGAGCAGAAAACCCTATGGTAACTCTAAGTTATTGTGTTTTGTTGTGTCAAAAAAGCTACAATTTATAAACATCTTCACGTATCTTTACAAGTGTAAATATTAAGAGGGCTTTTAAGCGGCGGTTAACTGTTTGAGTGAAAAAGACGTTACCAGATTTCTTCAAATTCTCGGCTTATCCAAACGCGAAATACAGGTTTACATGTTCCTTGCCAAAAGCGGCGTTCAATCAACCAGTTTCGTCGCAAAACGCCTCAAAATGGAGCGCGTGCAAGCGTACCGTACATTCAAGAAACTTCAAGAAAAAGGCTTCATCGAAGCCACCCTTGAACGCCCCACACGCTTCACCATCGTACCCTTCTCCGCGTTGGTTGACAACTTCATCACCGCCAAAAAAAACGAAGTCGCAAACCTCAACGACCAAAAACAAAACCTCCTCACCGCATGGCAATCCATAAGCGCCCCCGAATCCGAGTACCCAGTCGCCAAATTCAGCATCATCACTGGAAAAAAGAAAATCCACTCAAAAATGCTCAACATGATCGAAGAATCCAAATCCGAAGTCATCGTTTTAACAACTGCTTTGGGCATGATACAGGAGGACATTGCCGGAATCTTCGACGCCGCCATCACGCCGTCATACGAACGCAACGTTCAAGTCCAAATAATCACCGACATATCCAACGAAAACCTCAAAGTCGTAGAACGTATCGACCAAAACATGACCGAAGACAAACTAAACATAAAACTACGCCACATCAACATGAGCAGCAAATTCTTCCCACGGTTCCTCATAAAAGACGAGGAAGAAGCCATCCTCTACGCACCCTTTGGCAACGAAGCCTCAGTCCTCAACCTTGAAGATGAAGGCTTATGGATAAACGACAAAATGTTCATCTCCGTCCTCAAAGCCTTCTTCGTACAGATGTGGCAAAGCGGAATTGAAGCCACACGCCGCATAGACGAACTTAAAACAGGCATTCCCTTAGGCGAAACCTACGTAATCAAGGGCGAAGAAGAGGCATGGAGTAAAATAACCCAGATTCTGGATGCCGCAAAAAAGGACGTGGTAGTCATTGCGTCCTCTCAGAGTATCAATCGTATCGCCGAGGATGATCCGCTGGTTAAATACTTCAACAAGGGCTTAAAAGTGCGGTTAATGGCTTCCATCGACTTGGACAATTTGGAGCCCGCCCAGAAACTGAGCAAACACTATGAGGTCAAACATGTCCCAATCAGCTACATGACCATGATGCTTGTTGATGACAAACACCTCTTCATGTTTAAAAACCCGCCTATGAGCGATTTCGGAGTAGAATCAGCCTTCTATTTGGCAGACACTTTCTACTCCAGCGACTTGGGGCAGACTGAACGCGTCAGCGAGATGTTAAATGACATCTGGAAACGCGGTATCGACATCTCAGAGATCAGTGATCAAGCAGGAACAAAATTGCCCACTGTCGAAGTTGAAACAACTGATACTGTTGCCCAAACCGTGAGTCGGATGTTGCAGAATAACGTCAACTCCGTCCTCATAACCGAGAACCATAAACCCATAGGGGTAATCAACGACCGTGATGTGCTGCGTGAAATGGTGGAAAAGCAAAGCCACCCCTTAAAAACAATGGCCAAAGACCTCAATTATACGCCGCTTATCGTTTTACAAGCAGACGAATCCATGATAACAGCGATGAAAATTATGTCGAAGAAAGGGTTCAAACGTGCTGCCATGGTGAAGAACGGCCAACTCATCGGTATGCTAACTGAGGAAGCCGCTAAAAGGGCGGCGCTTCAAATGAAAGCCACCGCAGCCGCATAAGTGCTCAGCGGCATTTGCTTTCTTTTTTGAAATGAAAACAATTATTAGCAAACCCCCTGTACCTTAAGGGTGGGATAGCATTTGAACCTGCAAACACCAGTCATCATAGTGAATTTTAAAACCTACCTTGAATCAACTGGACAAAAAGCGCTACAACTCGCCAAACAGGCAGAAAAAGCAGCCAAAGAAACAGGCGCCTGCATCGTTGTTGCACCTCAACCCGTTGATTTAGCAAAAATCGCGGAGGCAGTTGAGATTCCAGTTTTCGCCCAACACATCGACCCCATAAAACCCGGCAGCAGCACGGGCCACATTCTCGCGGAGTCGGTGAAAGAGGCAGGGGCAGTAGGCACCTTAATCAACCATTCAGAGCGGCAACTCCGCCTCATCGACATCGACGGCACCATCGCCTTGTGCCGTGAGAAGGGCTTGGTTTCCTGTGTCTGCGCCAACAACCCAGCTGTTAGCGCTGCGGTTGCTGCGTTGCATCCGGATATTACTTCTATGGAGCCTCCGGAATTAATCGGTTCAGGCATAAGCGTTTCAAAAGCCAAACCCGAAGTGATAACTGACACCGTTAACTTAGTCCATAAAGTGGACCCTAACATGACGATTCTCTGCGGAGCCGGCATCAGCACAGCCGACGACGTCGCCATCGCACTCAAGCTGGGAACACGCGGAGTGCTTGTCGCAAGCGGGATAGTTAAAGCGAAAGACCCATATAGTGTGCTATGCGCATTTGGAGAAGCAACAAAACAGTAAATCCACGTGAAGTTCCTTGAAGGTTGAACCCGAATGCGAATCCTGCCTGCTTAGTAGGGCGCAAATCCAAACTTACCAAGCCACCACAAACCCCGCGCTGCGTTTCCGCTGCATGGCTGAAATCGTCAAGCTCCTCAACAGGGAGTTTAAGCCCACCTCAGTTGCGGCTGAAATCGGCACTAAACGCGACCGCATAATCCGTAAATTGACAAGCTGCGACGACCCCTACAAATACAACAAGCGGTTGGCAAATGAGAAAGCCCTCAAAGTATTGCCCCACGCAAAAAAATTAGTTGAGGCAGGCTACACTCAGCAGGAACGCTTCAAAAAAGCTGTCCTCTGCGCCATAGTGGGCAACATCATGGAGTTCGACATTCCAGGACACAAGTTTACACTCAAAGATTTAGCCACATGCATCCGCGAAGCCAGCAAAGACCTCGTCATCGACGACATCGACAAAGCCTACGAACTAGCCAAAAAAGCGCACAGCGTACTTGTCTTATCGGATAACGCAGGCGAAATCGTCCTTGACACCTTACTGGTTGAACAACTCAAGAACATGGGCTTAAAAGTTACATATGTCGTCAAAGGCGGTCCTGTTATAAACGACGCCACCATGGAAGACGCCCAAATCAGCAACATGGATAAAATCGCTGATGAAGTCATCACTACAGGCTGTGACGCCGTTGGATTGCAGAAGAAAGAGGCGTCTGAGGAGTTCCTCAAAGTTTACGAGGATGCTGAACTTGTCTTCGCCAAAGGCATGGGTTACGCCGAAACACTAACGGAGTACAAGCTAACTAAACCGCATCTTTTGATGTTTAGAACTAAATGTGTCCCCGTGGCAAACTATTTCTGTGTAGCAAGAGACAAAAACATTGCAAAGCTGATGCCATAGCATGAAGTTGCCTGCGTTAACCTACTCCAAAGAAGCCTTTGAACGTTTTGGCGAGGTTCTAACGCAGGAGTGGCTAGTAACCAACGGGTTAGGCAGCTACGCCTCCTCCACGGTGCCAGCGATTAACACCCGCAAATACCACGGGTTACTGGTTGCAGCACTCAACCCGCCGGGCGACCGCACCGTTTGCCTCTCAAAACTCGACGAAGACATAATCGTCGGCAGTTCCACATATCGACTGGGCGCAAACGACTTTTTAGACACCATTTTCCCCGACGGTTTCAAACTAATAAAACAATTCACCATGGACCCGTACCCCACTTACCGCTATGAAGTCAGCGACGTTGCACTGCAGCGAACTCTTTTCATGCCCAAAGGCAAAAACGCCGTCGCAGTTCTCTACCACGTTACAAACCGTAAATCCGTCGAAGTAAAAGTCCGCATATACCCGATCATAACCTGCCGCTACTACCACACCGTAATCGACCGCAAACACATACCCCTCAACTTCACCACCGAAAGCACAGCGTGCGGATTCCAAGCAACCTTTACCCGTCCAGATGCAACCCTTGCCTGCCGCATGACCGATGGAAAATTCATCGAAGCACCCAATTGGATTGAACACATACGTTACCGAGAGGAAAGTTTACGCGGCGAAGCAGCTTTTGATGACTGTTATCAGTTGGGGTACTTTGAGTTAACGGTGCCGGCGGCGACGGAGGACACTTTTGCCGTAACCTGCGCGGCCAGCGCTGATGGCAGAGAGGTAAACAGCATTCTTGCTTTGATTGGCAAAACCGCCCCCGAAGTAGATACAACCCTTGCCCTAGAATTAAAAGCTAAAGAGGATTTACTCAACGGTTTCTATGACCGTCACCCCCGTGTGCCCATGAGTGATTGGCTGAACTGGGTTTTGTTTGCCGCCGACTCCTTCATAGTTCAAAATGTTGAGGGCAAAAAATCCATCATTGCAGGTTACCACTGGTTTGAACCCTGGGGCAGAGACACCTTCATCTCATTGCCTGGATTGTTGCTGGTTACTGGCAGATTCGAAGAAGCCAAGGGTATTTTGCAGAATTATGTGCGGTACCTAAAAGACGGCATGATTCCCAACTTTGTGGCTGACAGAACAGGCGTCCCAGTCTACAACACCGTCGACGGCACACTGTGGTACGTTAACGCCGTGTTTGAATACCTCAAATACACAGGTGACTACGCATTCGTAAAATCCGAGTTGTGGCCCAACCTTAAAGCCATAATTGAAAAACACCAACGCGGTACAATGTTTGGCATCCGCCTCGACAGCGACGGCTTACTTTCTCATGGACCCCGCCTCACATGGATGGACGCGGTTGTTGGGGGCGACGCGATTACGCCTCGTGAGGGCAAAGCCGTAGAAATCCAAGCGCTCTGGTATAACACACTTAAAATCATGGAGTTTCTCGCAAACCAGTACGGCGAGCAAACATTGGCTGAACAGTACCTTTCCATGTCGGAGCAAACCCGCCTAAGCTTCAACGAAAAATATTGGAACCCAAAACTTGGTTGCCTCTACGACGTACTGGAACCAGACGGTATGAATGCGTCGTTGCGTCCCAACCAAGTTTTTGCTGTGTCACTGAACTATGCTGTGCTCAACAAAGAGTACAGTCGCCGAGTAGTCGATGTCGTGGACCGTGAACTGGTGACGCCTTATGGGTTGCGGACGCTTTCGCTTGAAGACCCCAAATTCGTTGGCAGATGCTTTGGCGACCGACGTAGCCGCGACAGCGCCTACCACAACGGCACGATTTGGCCTTGGCTTTTGGGACCCTACATCACGGCATACGTCAAAGTCAACGATTACATGCCTTTGGCGCGTAAACAGGCGCTGAGAAACTACCTGCTACCCCTGTTCACGGTGGGTCTCCACAAAGGCGGGTTAGGCTCTATCAACGAAATCTACGACTGTGATGCACCCAACGCGGCTAGAGGCTGTATTTCTCAGGCTTGGAGCGTCGCGGAGCCCCTGCGAGCCTACATAGAGGACGTTTTGCAGGTTAAACCAAAATTCCGATGAATTCGTTGCGCTCAGTTTTCTTCCCTGTTTTAGAGTAGAGCAATCCATTTTCTCTTGATGTGAGTGTTGCAGTTTAGGGCACGCCACAAGACAGGGTGAGAATTCGGTTGCTTTTTGCTGGTGCATTGTTTTTCTTTGCCTTTTCCGGTGTGGCAGCGGTGTTTTTCTCCACACGCTCAAAAATGCTTCTATGTTGAAACTGTAGCCTTGTAGATGTGAAAATATGCACGATTAGGTTTTACAAGCCTTATGTGGAAAGGAAAGTTCGGTGAGGTTGTCTTTTGATGTTTACTTTAATCGGGCGTTCTCCTGTCTGTCATGTTTGGATTGCTTTTTGCGTGCGCAGAATATTTATAAGCAAGCATGCACAGGTGTGCATTAGGTGAAGCGGTGCAAATGTTGCACGCAGCACCGGTGAAGATAATGCGAAGAAGCATAACAGTAACACCAGAAAATGACAAAAAAATCCTACTAACAAAAGGACGCTTCCTAACAGGAGACGCCCCACTAGACATAGACTACACCACAATGGTCAACATCTTCCTAGAAATAGGCCACAAAGTCATGACCGCCGCATGGACGGAAATCGCAAACCCAAATGTAATCATCGACAAAAACGAAATAGTTGAAATCTTCAAAAAATACGCCTTCAACACAGAACTAAAAGAAGAAGCCGTCGGAGACCAAGTCACCGAAATCATATTCAAAAAACTCATCGAACAGGCAAGAATAGCCCAACAAATGGCTCAGAACAATCAAGTGCCCGTCCTACCGCCACAGCAAGTCCCAGAACCGGAATCAGACGCAGGAAAAGCACAAGAATACGTCTCTTAACCACTAAAGAGGAATAAGATATGGTTGATGAAAAAGAGAAAGAACCGCAGCCAAACGATTTTGAAAAACTCTTAGAATTTGAAAAGAAACGCAGCGAAGACTACCTAACCCGCCTGCAGTACATGCAAGCGGACTTTGAGAACCTAAAGAAACGCTTCGATCGCGAAACCGAGAACATCAAAAAATTCTGCAATGAACGCATAATCGCTGACCTCCTTGACGTAGTCGATGAGTTGGAGTTAGCTGTAAAAGTAGCTAAAGACTCAGATAATGAGCAAAAGAGCCTTGTTGATGGCGTTGAAATGACACTAAAGAAGCTCAGAAAGGTTCTTGAACAGGAAGGCGTCTCACCAATAGAGTGCACACAAGAAACCGTTTTTGACCCTCGATGTCACAATGCGATCGCCGCAGAAGAACGCGAGGGAGCCAAAGAATGTATTGTTGTTGAGGAAATCAGGAAGGGCTACAAGATGAAAGATAAAGTGCTACGTCCCACTATCGTAAAAGTAGCCCAGCCGAAATCAAAGTAATTAAAAAATAATAAACTTGGAGGAAAAAATAGTGAGTAACCAAAAAACAACCCAAAAAGTCTTAGGAATCGACCTAGGAACAACCAATTCAGCCGCAGCCATATATGAGGGCGGACACGCGACGGTTATTCCAAGCGCGGAAGGCCCCACAATGGCAGGCAAAATGTTCCCATCAGTAGTTGCCTTCACAAAAGACGGGCAACTCTTGGTAGGTGAACCCGCCAAACGCCAAGCCACCACCAACCCCGAAGGAACCGTCTTTGAGATAAAAAGGAAAATGGGCAGCGACTACAAAGTCACCATCTACGGCAAAGAATACACACCCCAGCAGATCAGCGCGTTTATCCTGCAGAAAATCAAGAAAGACGCCGAAACTTACTTGGGCACAACCATAAACCAAGCCGTCATCACCGTCCCCGCGCACTTCAACGACAACCAACGTCAAGCCACCAAAGACGCAGGGGAAATCGCAGGTTTCCAAGTCATGCGTATCATCAACGAACCTACCGCAGCATGCCTCGCCTATGGCATCGACAAACTCCAGCATGAAATGAAGATTCTTGTCTTTAGTTTCGGCGGCGGCACCCACGATGTTACCTTGATGGACTTCGGCAAAGGAGTTTTCCAAGTGCTCAGCACCAGCGGTGACACTCAACTCGGCGGAACAGACGTTGACAAAGCAGTCATGGGATACATCCTCGAAGAATTCAAACGCCAAACAGGCGTAGACGTCTCAGGCGACCGTATGGCCATGTCAAGGCTAAAGGATGCAGCGGAGAAAGCCAAAATCGAACTCTCCACGCTGATGAGCACCGACATTGACTTGCCATTCTTAACTGCGGACGCCTCAGGACCAAAACACCTCCACATGACATTAACCAGAACAAAACTTGAATCACTCGCACAACCCATCGTAGAAAAAACACGCCCCACCCTGCTAAAAGCCCTCGAAGACGCCAAACTTACACCCCAACAAGTCGACAAAATCATCTTAATCGGCGGCATGACCAGAATGCCCCTTGTGCAGCGCTTCGTCGAACAAATCCTCGGCAAAGCACCAGAACGCGGCATTGACCCCATGGAGTCAGTAGCCATCGGCGCAGCCATCCAAGCTGGCGTCGTCACAGGCGAAGTCAAAGACCTCCTACTCCTCGACGTTACACCGCTCAGCTTAGGCGTTGAAACCATGGGCGGAGTCATGACCAAAGTCCTTGACAAAAACACAACCATACCCACCAAACGCAGCCAAATCTTTAGCACCGCTGCAGACTTCCAAACCGCAGTTACCATTCACGTCTTGCAGGGCGAACGAGCCATGGCATCCGACAACGTCTCACTTGGCGAATTCAACCTCGTCGATTTGCCGCCGGCACCCAGAGGCGTACCCCAAATCGAAGTCACCTTCGACATCGACGCAAACGGCATCCTAAACGTCACAGCCAAAGACCGCGGCACAGGCAAACAATCCAAAATCACCATCACAGCCTCAACCAAGCTGAGCCAAGAAGAAAAAGACCGCCTAATCCGAGAAGCCGACCAATTCGCTGAACAGGACCGCAAGAAGAAAGAAGAAGCAGAAACCCGCAACCAAGCCGACAGCCTCGTCTACACAGCTGAACGCACCAAACAGGACCTCGCAGGCAAAATCAGCCCTGAAGAAACAGCGAAAATCGACGCAGCCGTAACCGAACTCAAAAACGCATTGGCAAGCAACGACATGGCAGTTGTCAAAGCAAAATCTGATGAGTTACAGAAGGTTCTGCAAGAAGTAGGCACTAAGGTCTATCAACAGGCAGCGCAGGAATACGCTAAACAGCAGCAGGCACAGGGACAAGCAGGTCCACAGCAGGGTGCAGAAGCAGGACCAGGTACAAGTGATGCTCCGCCAGGCGCAGGTCCCTCTGGTTCAGAAGGCGGCCCTGAAGTCGTCGACTCAGAAGACTACAAGGTCAAATAAACCACCTCTTTCCTTGGCGCTAATTTATTGGCGCCTCTTGGAAACCTATGATGGTAAAACAGAGCTCAAAAAACAGTCCAAGCTTAGGGAAATAATATAAATTCAAGTCTAAAGCTATCTATGAAAATACAAAAAATTGCTCGACGGTAAGGTTCATGGCTGAAAAACGAGATTACTACGAGGTTCTTGGTGTACAGAAAGGCGCAACCAAAGACCAAATCAAAGACTCCTACCGGAAACTGGCAATGCAGTACCACCCAGACCGCAACAAGGCAGCGGACGCTGAAGAAAAATTCAAAGAGATCAGCGAAGCGTACGCAGTCTTAAGCGACGACC
>JBNIDO010000012.1:0-48188 GCA_050108095.1 Bathyarchaeia archaeon | reverse complement strand
TGCCATTCCCTCAAAGGAAAACGTTGATGCTGCGTGGAGTGCTGCGAGTGCTGCGAGAAGTGCTGAGAAACGTTGGCAACAACGCACCCTCCAAAAACTAATCCACAAACACACCAAATCAGTGGAGGTGAGTGCGAGTGAGTGACGAAAAACGCCAACCCATACTCAAATTCGAAATGTACGTCGACGAACACAACACCAAAGAACCCGCTGACCCCGACAAACCCGACACCTTCGAAGTGCTCTTAGCAGCGCCTAAAGACAGCCTCAAAATCGGCATGGACAAAGCTAACGCGAAGATGAAAATCAAAGCCTTAGACGACATCATCAAACACAATTTTCCGTTGTATGGCAACTTTGAAATCCAGATTTTTCCCATAAAAAAGCGGGCGGTTATTGAGCAGCCGAAAACTGTTCCAACCACCCTGCCAGGTCAAGAAGAGGAGTAGTTCAGGGTTGACTTATGGTGCTCCGTTAAAACTCGGTTGCCGGGGCGGTCACTGTTTTGTTCGCAAGGTGACTCTCGGCGACGGGAAGCCTCATTGGGTGCGTGTGGGGCTTTCTGAGCAGGAGCCTACGGATAAGTGCTGTAAGTGTAAGCGGACCCGCAGAGAATTGGAGGCAAAAACGGTTTGAGTGAACGCACCTTTAAACTCGCAGGGTGGACACCGCAAGGCCGCCCCCCAGAAGGCCGTGAACTCGACGCTAGCCGTCAACTCATTCGAGAAGCAATCTTTAGCATCTACTACCGCAAAAAAGCCATATACGCCAAACGCCAAATGCCCCCGCAGCCCGTGCATCTCTCAGAGATTTATCTGGAAGTTTGCAGCCGAGTGTCTATTGCTCGGCATTGTGGGGGTTGGCCGTTTCTGCATCATGAGAAGCGGTGGTGGGATCGGCGTGTGAATGAGTGTGCTTGTTCAGCGTATTATGTGGATGGTGTGGCGAAGGTGGTTAGTTCTTCGGCGGGTTTCTATGAACCGAATCCCGTTTTGTTCATTAAAAAGGGGGCTGAGCCTGTTGAAGCATGATTTAAGTTGGTATTACCTCACTGATTTGGTTCCGCTTGGTTTTTGGCAGCGGCTAGTGCTTAGGGTCAGTGGGTCGGTGTTTGTGGGTTACCGCAAGTTTGAGGGACACCGTGGAGTCGTACCCGTCTACGTTGTAAGGTGCAAGCGGCATGGGGTTTATGTGGATACTCCGCATGGGCATGTGGGGTATTTTGTTTGTAGTGGTTGTTTGGCGGAGTCCGCGGCGAAAGCAAAGGAGGCACTTGTGTGACTGTTACGGTGGAGGCTTTAGTGGAGCAGTTCGGTGAACCCCGTGTGGTGGCTCCGTGGGGCGAATGCCTCGTTATCCCTACAGCTCAGTTCCAAGAGGAGTGGCGGGGGCTGTTGGCGGGGTTGGGGCTTGTCTGTCGGTTTGGCAGTTGGGATCGGCAGTCTGTTGTGTTTGTGCAGTTGAAGCGTGTGGTGCCACAGGGGAAGGTGGTGTATGTGCCGCCGCCTAAGGCTGTAGAGCTCAGGGTGGGCACTGTTAAAAGTGTTGAGACCCCGCCGCCTGCTTTTATTCCTAGTTATGTGGAGGTGAAAGAAGAAGTGAACGAGAAATTCGGTAAAAAATGGACTTCTGAAGAGGACAAGCGACTCTTAGAGGTTATCGGCGACGTCACGTATGGCGTAATCAATGTTTTCGCTAAGGCGTGTACGGAGGGTAAGTTTCCTGGGCGTAACGCGAATGGGTGTCAGCAGCGGCTTGAAAAGTTGCGGCGTGCCGCTTCGAAAGCTAAGGCTTCGGGGTCTCAGGTGACAGTGTCAGATGAAAAAGCTCTCGCAGTAGTGATTGCACAAGGGATTACGACGCAGAGAATTATTGACTTGGAGAAGTCTGTTGTGGTGCTGCAGGAAGCTTATGATGCAGTCAGCAAAGGCTACGTTGAATTAAGAAGCAAGTTGGAAGACGGCTTACTGACGTTAGAGAAGCAGATCGACGTGTTCGCCGCTGCAGGGTTGACTTCGAGCCAAGATAAAATGGATGAGTTAACGGAGAAGTTGGCGAAGCATAAACACGCAGCGGGTTCAGGCGAAACCATGCTCCCCATGGAGGCATCTGAATAAAACCAGAAGCCCGACATAAAATATACTTGGAGTTCTGCAGCAAACACGGAGCTAAGAAGTCCTGTGCTAAAGAGTTTGGACCCGACGCCCCTACTGCCATAGATTTGTTCTGTGGTTGCGGCGGCGCCTCTTTAGGCTTCCAACAGGGCGGCTTTAACGTCTTATGCGGTATCGACCTCGATGACGCAGCCCTAGCAACCTACCAATACAACATCGGCGGAGCAGTCAAAGCAGACGTGCGTTTCCTACCCTTAAAAGAGGGCTTAGCGCCTAAACTGCTACATTGGAGTGCCCCCTGTCAGGGTCACAGTACCGCGAACACGAAGAAGAAAGTAGATGGAAAACTCAAACCCAAATACGTTCACCTCAACAAACTAATGCTTTATGGCGCGTTGGCGGCTGAGCAGTTACAGCCTGAATTTATCAGTATGGAAAATGTGCCTCCTGCCGCTAAGAGCTCTGAGTTTTTAGAGATGCTGTTTTTCCTCAAGTTCGAATCCAGCACCATCTACGATATAAAATGGGACATTCTTAATGCGGCGGATTATGGGGTGCCTCAGCATCGAGTCCGTTTGTGGTTGATTGGGCAAAAGATGAAGATTGAAGGCATGATAAGTATGCCAGCCGCGATGTCGATTGCCCAGCTTAACATGCTGACGTTACCAGAGATGCCGCCTGTGCCAAAGGACCGTAATCAATGTTCGCTTTTTGAGTTTCAGGAGGTTGTGGTGTAGGTTGTTGGGGGAGGGAAAAGTCCACGCCGACATTATGCGTCTTTCTCCTCAAGGCATATTCAGCATTTCCCCCGTTGACGCGGACTCCCACATCCCCCAACTCCCATGCCCCGACTGTGGAAGCGAAAAGACGTATCTAAACGGCAAAAGAACGCTAGGCACCTCCATAGAAGTCCAAAGATACCTGTGCCGATGTTGTGGCAAGCGGTTTTCTGGCAAACCGTTAAAAAGCCAGCCCGACATAGATGGGGGCGCTAAATATGCGCTTGAGGAAGCGAAAAATTTGCCCGTGCCCAAAGCTAAGCATTTGGGTACGCGGGAGTTAACAGTCGAAGAAAGGGCCACCCTTAAAGTGTTTGAAGGTTGGCTGCAGAAAGAAGGCTACAAACCCAACAAGTACCCCCAGTTAATCGGCGGCTTGCTATATCGCGGTGCAGACATAAACGACCCTGAGGATGTCAAAGAAAAAATCGGTGTCCACAACGTCAAAAACGGCAGTAAAATGATGATATGCTACGCTTACGAAGCTTACTTACGCATGCAAAAGATGACTTGGGAACGCCCCGGCGGACGTAAACTTTGCTATCGACAGGAAGAAAACATTCTGTTCATTCCTGAAGAGGGCGAGTTAGATCAGTTAGTCGCGGCGGCGCAGAGTAAACGGATGGCTGCTTATTTGCAGACGCTAAAAGAAACCTTTGCGGATCCCGGTGAAGCTCTTGCTATTGAGTGGGTTGATGTTTTGGCTAATGCTATTGTGATTCGGCATCCTGTTAAGGACCATCGCCCGGGAACTTTGGAGGTTTCCGAGAAGCTTATCGCTATGCTAAAACTGTTGCCCCATGTTTCGAACCGTGTTTTCCCTGTTGCCTACAACACTATGTGCCACTGCTTTGTTAATTTGCGTCGGCGTATTGCGTTTAAAACTCAGAATCCCCGCTTAGAAAGCATTGAACTCAGAAGCTTCCGTCATTGGGGCGGCACCAGACTTGCAGAGCTCTCTAACGGGAACGCTTGTACGGTTATGAAGTTTCTGCGGCATAAGAGCATCGCTAACACTATGAAGTACATTGACATCTGGAAGCTTAGTTTCAAGACTGAAACAGAATACGAGTACCTCGCAGTTACTACGGCTGATGAGTTAAAGGCGGCTTTGCTGGGCGGCTACCAACTTGTGATTGAGAAATTCGGTGCTAGCTGGTTCCGTCGACCTAAAAGGATTGCTATTGCTGGTACGCCTGTTAACATGCGTTCTGAATCTGAAACTGTGTGTATTAAAGAAAAAGCTGACGTTAAAAATCTTTAATACCGCACAAGCGGCAAATAAGGCTTATTCAAGGCTGAATTGGATGGCTTTCAAAGAAACCCTTACCTTAGACCCTGTGGCACCGTTTGATTTTGATTTGACCTGCCAGATTTTTGAAGTAGGCGACCTCCAAATCCGAAGCTACCGCGACGGCGTGTTTTGTCAGCTGCTGCGGTTGGGTGAGAGGCTTGTTTTAGCCAATGTGTTTTCGACGGGAACGGTTGAGCAGCCTAAATTGAAGGTTGAACTCCACTCGGAGAAGGCATTATCAGCTAAAACCAAGGCTACAGCAGAGCAAGCATTAACCTACCTATTCAACCTCAACTTCCCCCTAACCAGCTTCTACAGGCAAATCGAAACTGACCCAAGCATGACAAAAATCGCCCATCAACTCTACGGCCTCAAAAACCCCACAACACCCACCGTGTTTGAGGCGCTGGTGGACTCCATAGTTGAGCAGCAAATCAGCATCAAAGTCGCCCGCACCATCGAAGAACGTCTCTGCAAGAAATTCGGCGATAAAGTCGAAATCGGCGGCCAAATTTACTTTGCTTATCCTTCTCCCCAGAACATTAAAGCTGCTTGCATAAGTGACATCCGCGGGGTTGGTTTGAGCCAGCGCAAAGCCGAATACATCTATGGCGCAGCAGAGTTGATTGCGGATGGCAAACTGGATTTGGAAGCAATGAAAAATCAGCAGGACCCGCAAGCCATAATCGAGGAGCTCGATGAAATCAAGGGCATTGGCGTGTGGACAGCAGAACTGACGATGCTTCGTGGCATGCAGCGGCTCGACGCGTTGCCCGCAGACGACTTTGGCATCCGACGCGTCATCTCAACCTACTACCGGGGCGGAGTCTCCATCAAAGCGGCGGAAGCCCGAGCAATCGCTGAGGCATGGGGCAAATGGAAGGGTTTGGCGGCTTTTTACCTCATCATCGCCGAAGTCAAAGGTGTCGTGGTTTAGCTTACCAGACGTTTTTTCATCAAATTGATGCTTAAGACGAAGAAGAAAACCGTAACCAGGACAACCCAGACAAAACTGTAGAGTATCAGCGACGTCGTGTCTAAGCCCAGAATCGGCACCGTTGACGCGGTGACTGCGCCTCGGGCTAGGTTGACGACTTGTGTTAGCGGCAAAACCGAGAGGGCCAGCCCCTGCGCGGCAACTGGCAGTGAAGTCAGCGGGAAGAAGGTTCCGCACAAAAAGAACATCGGCGTCAAGAAAAGAAAAGCAGGGTAATTGAAGAAGTCGATGTTAGGCGCTGCTGCGGTGAAGCACATAGCCATGGAGCTAAACATTAAACCGGCGAAGAATGCCAGTAGCGGCACCAGCACAAACAGCGGCGTAGTAATCAGCGGCGTCGGCGTAAAGAAGCCCGCAATAGCGATCACAACCAACACGATAGTGGCGTTTGCAGTGGCGCGGGTGGCACCCCAAAGCAACTCGCCAGCAACCACTTCCTCCACGCTCACGGGTGTGGCGACTATGGCGTCGAAGGTTTTCTGGAAATACATGCGCACAAATGAGGCATAGGTGCATTCAAAGAATGCGCCGTTCATGATGGCAATCGCCACCAAAGCGGGTGCGATGAAGTTGATGTATGATTGCCCGTTTATGTCGGGGATGAAGCCTCCTAAGCCGAAGCCAAACGCTACCAGATAGAGAATCGGCTCAAGCAGCGAGGGTAAAAAGTTGACTTTGATTGTTTTTAAGAAAACGTCAACGTTGCGTCGCCAAACCTTCCAGGCTCTGTAGGTGAGTTTGGGGATGGAGAATTTGGCTGGTGAACTGCGGATGTGGGGTTCACTCATTCTTCCCGTAGCCCCCTGCCCGTCAATTTGAGGAATACGTCTTCGATGTTGGCGTTTCGAATCGACACGTTCTGCAGCTTATGCATGTGCAGGAAGTCTTCGAAGACACCGTGGGGTTGATCTGTGAAAACTTGCATGCGGTCGCCCAACCGTTCTATGCGTGCGGACGGGAACGCGTCTTTAAGCATTGGAATCAGTTTTTCGTCGTTGTCCAATTCTAGTACTTCGTTGCCCACATGCTTCTTGATGAGTTCATTGGGTGTGCCTTGCTCGATGATTTTGCCCCTATCCACTATGAGGATGCGGTCGCAGAGAATCTGGGCTTCATCCATGTAATGCGTGGTCAAAATTATGGTCACCTGCTGTTTTTTGAGGTGCCGCACTTCATCCCACACCAGATGCCTCGCCTGAGGATCCAACCCCGTGGTGGGTTCGTCTAAGAGCAGAATCTGCGGCTGATTAATGAGTGCACGGGCAAAAATGAGTCTACGCTTCATACCTGTGGAAAGCGCCAGAATAGATACATCACGCTTTTCCTCAAGCTGGAAAAACTTGAGTTGCTCCTCAGCGCGTTTGAGGGCTTCCTCTTTTGGGAGGTCAAAGTACCGCCCATAAACCGTGAGGTTCTTAATAACGGTGAAGTCTGGGTCCAAATTGTCCTCTTGAGGTGCCACGCCGACTACGGCTTTGATTTCTCGACATTGCTTCCCAACAGTTTTGCCTGCCACTTTGAGTTCGCCTGAGGTGGGCAGCAGGAAACAGTACATCATCCGAACCGTGGTGGTTTTGCCTGCGCCGTTGGGGCCCAAGAAACCTACGCATTCGCCCTTGTACACTTCGAAGTCTATGTGGTCAACCGCAGTGAATTCGCCGTACTTTTTGGTTAAGGCTTTGGCTTCTATTAGGACCTCTTTGGAAACCATGAATAATCAACCAATACGTTTAGTTGCACTCAATTAAAACTAGCTCTTTCACTGTTTACCTGCAAGGTATTGGCAGTAACCATAGCTTATGGGGCCCTGCTTAGTGGTTTCACAGGGGAACTCGGTGCATTCGAAGCAGAGTTTGACGCCTTTTTGGTGGGCACAGTTGCAGATTTGGCAGAACCTGTTCTCTCTTGCCACGCAACCGACTGCACCATTAGGGCAGGTTCCTTTGGTCATTTTGGGGCATTTTTCACATGCTATTCCGCAGACGCCGACTTTCACGTTTATCCCTTCTTTGCCACTGAAAAAGACTACAGACCCTTATTTAAACGGTAAATCAAATTTTTCTTTAGTTGTTGTTGCAGGTAACCGCCTATACACAACAACAACCAGCCGACTGCGCGGCAGATTGCTTTTTTGTGCCAGCGTCCGGGTTGGGTTGCAGGCTGGTTGTGCAACAAGAAACACGCAAAACAGCATCAAAAGAAAAGCATAGTTGAAAAAGCGGATTTGTAGGTTACTACCAATGGGAATTGGTCACATAAGCTTATGCGTTTCGTTTGGCTCTTGCGCAACATTCGACAAGACAAGAGCAAAGCGCCGCCGCACATGATTTTCATATTGCTTAATGCATCGGGGGTAAGAAGGATGGATTTGTTTGGCTATACTTGGAGAAGATTTGTTTTTCTATATGTCGGCTTTATGCTCGGTTGTTATTGGAGTAGTTATTCTGGCGGTGTTGGGGATTTCAAAAATTACTAACGTTGGTTTGGCAAGTTTAGATTTTTACGCTGTTGCTATTGCATTGTTTTTGATTGTTTTTCGGGAAGCTTGTTATGACTTTCGTAAAAAGTTTCTTGAGCAAGATTTAGAGAATTTAATATAGGTAAAAAAACAAAACATGCCATTTGATACTATTATGAAAAGAGTTATACAGCAATAAAGCCAAAGAAGTATCGGTAACACCCTTGAACTGGAAAATATTAGTGATAAGCGCGGTTGCTATTATATTAGCGTCAATAGCAATCTTCAGCTACTATTCCGTCATTTCCTTGTATTTCGGTGTCATCGGCTCGATAATAACAATCAGTACTCCATTCATTCTATTTGCAGTAAACTATTTTCAAAAGAGCAGGATAGTCTTAGATGTAGTAAAGTCTCCGTATTTCACAGCAAAAGGCTTCGACCAAACATTTACAGGCTACCAATTAAATGCATTAATAACAAATAATGGAAAGAAAATTTGCTTCAATCTCGACGATGTTAGCATTAGTATTAAAGACAGCAAGGGCAATACCCCTAGCCTAATTAAAGTAACCAAGAAACTAAAAGTAACTGAGCGAGAGATTACTCTACAGGATTATCATAGTAGAGATATCGGCTATTGCTGGGTTGACAAAAAAGGTGATATAATTACCGACATTGAGCGACTTAGGCAAGGTGACAAGTATCATCTCGTTTATCCCTTCGATTTAAAATCAGGTATTGATAGCGATAAGGGAACTACTTTTCCCTACTATTCGGAGTGTTTGTTAGAGCTCACACAAGGGGAGCAATATTCAGTGGAAATGAGCCTAAAGGGCGAGGATTTAGACAAGAATACTGTATCTAAGAAAAAATCTTTTGTTGTTAAGATCGCGTCGATTGAATTCTCGACCACTCGCGAGGAAGAGATAAATTTATTGAAATATCAAATTTGTTCCTTAAGAAATGAAATGAACAATCGCGACTCTAAAATTCAAAGAGCAAACGAGAATATTGAGAAGAGAGATGCCGAATTGAAAGGGTTGCGTAATGTTATTGTTAAGAAAGACAACGATTCAAAGGAATTAGATAATAGAGTAAAAATTCTGTCAAATGAATTAGAACTGGCAAATAGGCAAGTAGAAAAGTTAAAAAATGAACTAGCTGAGTCATTACGCTGTCAGGAGATATATAAGAAGGAATTGGAGTCAAACCCCCGAGTGCTTGTTAAGTAATTTTCCTATGCTCTTACGCTGGTTTTTTGAAGAGATGCCGTTTTCATGTCCGACTAAGATTGCGTCGTCTTTGATGGCTTGTTGGATTTCTTCGTTTGTTGTGCATTTTATTGGTATCCATGTTATCGTGGCTTCTTCATCTATTTTGCTGTGCTTCGCAGGGTTTTTGTTTCATCCATAACATTACGTTGGGGCTGTTGAGTTTTTCCTATATCTTCTGGTTCTTGGGCTTGTTTGTTGTTGGGGTTGTTCTAAGAGTTGTTTTAGTATTTCTTGATTCACGTTTTATGTCCTGTAAGCCTTATCAGTCTGGGATGCTGCAAATTATCAGCGGGGGATGATGTCGCCGTCCCAGCCTTAGGGGCAAAGTAACTTTTAAGGATTTAACTAATTACTTTGTTGTTTGTACCTAGTTATAGGTCTTTAGAAAGTTCAGATTAATAGCCCTAAACATGAGAATAAAATCGGTATGTCAAAAACCCTTGAAAAATATCTGCTCAGCTATAAAGGAATAGATGACCCGTTTCGGAACACGTTGCTTGTTCTAAAAAATAATTTTCAAATAACACGGGTACTCTACCCTGGAAGTTGGATTCATTTAACGCCATCGCTAGTTTTTCCTTTTGTAGTCTACGTTGACTCCTTAAGCAATATTAAACGAATGTTTGATGACCCTCAGCTAATAGAATACATTAGAAAGCATTCTAAAATCAGTGAACCATGCATAAAAGCACATGAAACAGATTATCGACAAAAAATAAATGAAGAGGAAGACAGCTTTGACTTAATTCTATCCTTAAACAGTGGTTTTGTTAGTCAATACTGTTCAAAGTATCTGAAGAAAAACGGGCTTTTATTAGCAAATAACGGTCATTATGACGCCATTAAAGCCTATACCGACAAAGAAAACTATAAAGTTACAGGTATCTTCCCAAATTCGTCAACGTTAAAAGTAAAAGATTTAGACGCTTATTTCCTTACTAAAAATAATCTAATAATAACATCCGATATGGTTATCGAGAATAGCAAAAAACCTCCATCAAAAGCAAAGTATCAACTTAAGAAGAAAGCCCTCTATTATTTATTTAAAAAGATTTAAACATCAAAATTAGTCGGCGGCAACCCTTGTGGTTGCTCACTTCTAACCATTGGCTCCAAGGAATAATCCGGTATTTTACGCTTATCCAACAGGTCGCCACACTGGCACAAAGAGAGAGTTGCGTTTTTTGTGGTTAGTCCTTGTAATGTTTATTTGGCTGGTGGACGTTGATTCGATGGGGGATGATGTCGCCGTCCCAGTCTGATTGGGAAAGATGAGGAATGAAAAACGACAGACCCCGACGGAGATATAGGTATGCGTTGTCCCAAATGCGGTTCACCACGAGTTGAGCGCCAGAAAAATCAAGAGGTTAAATGCGAAGCGTGTGGTTTGGTGTTTTATTTTGTTACGCCTGATGCCGGTTCAGCCGACTTTGACCGTTACCAATTATAAAAGAGAAGAAAAGTGTGGCTTAGGGCGGCGGAGGAGGCGGAGGCAGGTAATATTGGTCGTACAGTAAGCTTATGGTTCTTGCCAGAAACGTCACTGGAAGCAACGCAAGTATGCCTACTAAACTCACGGTGAAGTAGCCTATTTCTAAAAAGTTACCGATTTGGGAACCGATAAACACCACTATTAGCCAAGTGACAACTAAAGTTACAATGAACAGTATGTAGCGTACCCAGCCGATCCTTGAAATTCTGGATAGCAAGTCTTTGAAAGCAAACGCCGCCATAAAGTTTCTGCTTTTTAACATGTTTACCTCGCTCATCACCCCGAAAATGCTGATCGCACAAAACACGGCGATAGACCCTAACGCAGCAGCAAACACTTTTGGATTAGACTCTTCAATAAAGTTCATCATGCTGGTGGCCCCGCCCAATAAGCCTATGTTGCAGGCTAATCCGATAACCATCATTAGTGCCACGGCAATGACTCCCCAGACAGCGGCGACGGCGGCAATCTTTAGGATGGACATTACTAGTTCTGTCCAGTTCGGCTTTACCAGTCTTGGCGGTTTGATGCTGTTTGAGGGTTCTCTTACAATTTTGTCCACATAACGTATTAGGACAAAAATGTTGAGGAAAGGTATCAAACAGGCAATGATTAGGATTAATTGGTCTTTGGTGATTAAACCCCTTGTGTATTGGTATGCGTTTTTGAATTCTGAGGTTAACATTGTTGCCTCTCTTCTCCGCTAACTTGCTTGCTTGAGGGGATTTAAAATTTGCCCCGTTTCTTTGGAATTCAATGGTTAAATTCGCAAAAATCTGATGTTTGAAAAAATTATCCCTGTTTTTCTTTGGTGCTGTTAGGGCCGAGACTCAACGTTTTTTTGTGGTGCGATGTTGAAGCAACAGCTTTATATGAATAATTATACATATGAATACTTATTCATACAAACGCTGGAGGCAGAAAAAACGAAAAAAAGCCTAAACCAAATCTGCTACCGCTTCTTCACAAACCTCGCAAACCCCACACGCCTCGCCGCCATCGAACAACTCCTAAAACAACCCCTAAGCGTAGGCGAACTCGCCGCCGCCCTAGGACAGGAACAAAGCATGATCAGCCACAACCTCAAACCACTGCTCACATGCAACATCATAACTATCCATCGAGAAGGCAAAAAACACATCTACACCGTCAACACCGAAACCATCGCCCCCATCTTCGCCGCCATAGAGAACCACGCCCAAAAGTTCTGCCCCACAAACGGAAAATGCCTAAAAGAGGAAAAGCCATGAAAAGAAAAATCGTCCACATAGATGAGAACCTCTGCAACGGATGCGGGCAATGCATCCCCAAATGCGTCGAAGGCGCACTCCAAATCGTAAACGGCAAAGCCAAACTCGTCAAAGACACCTACTGCGACGGACTAGGCGCATGCCTTGGACACTGCCCCCAAGGCGCAATCACAGTAACTGAGCGGGAAGCCGACGCTTTCGACGAGAAAGAAGTACACCAGTACCTAAAAAACAAGGCAACCACAAAACCATCAGCCACTCCGCAGAAGCCGCAGTGGCCAGTCAAGTTAGACCTTGTACCGCCAAAAGCACCCTTCTTCGAAAACGCCACCCTGATGCTCACCGCCGACTGCGCCCCAGTAGTCATCAACAACTTCCAAGGCTGGATCGCCAACAAACGCGTCATAATCGGCTGCCCCAAATTCAACGACGCACGCGCCTACGCCGCTAAACTCACCGAAATCCTGCGGCTAAACAATATTGCCTCCATAGAGGTCTTGCATATGGAGGTGCCCTGCTGCACTGGGCTTAAATGGGCAGTCAACAAGGCGTTGGAGGGCTCGGGCAAAGTGGTGCCGGTTAAGGAGTTTGAAGTCCGTGTCGGAGGTGAAATCGTTGAGCTCTAAAGACAAAATCGTCAAAAACCCCGAAACATGCCCCGGCTTACGCGACCTTTTGCAACCCAAACCAGCCTACATCAACTGCCACGTATGCGGTGCGGAACTCGAAATCTGGAGCGACGAAGACAAAACCACCTGTCCAAGCTGCGGAGCCGAATGGAAACGCCCCGACGAAAACGCTGTGTGCCTCCAGTACTGCCAATACGCCGACAAATGCCGCGGGTTAATTGCGGCACGCAAAAAATAATCCCTCTTTCTCTTAATTTTTAATCTGTCTTATTCATCCGTAAACTACAATAATGATCCTGCCCTAGATGTATGTAGCTTTCACTTGGGTCGCTTGCGATGCACGCGTAAAGCCCCTTACATGTACCCTATCCGTAGTCTCTATGTGAACTCGGGAGGCCCAACTTTGACTTTAAGCGGGTGGCGTGGACGAGCGCCAGTGAAAGCTCCCATTCCTTCTTACTCTTATGTGGTGCGACGGGTTCTGGGCTGCTACAAGACTGCACTGTGGAGGTTGAGTTTCGAATTTGCAATGGTTCTTGCGTCTGTTTGTTTTAGGATATACCTGATTTCCGCCACATACTCACCATGACTCCACTATAGAACACACAAAACAACAAAACCAACAGCAGAAGCCTCTATCTAAGTAGAGAATCAGCGTTGACATATAAACCGGCTAAAAAAGAAAGAAAAGAGTTTAGTTTGTGCCTGTTTGGCAACGGAGCAGCAGTTTTTCCCAGCGTGCATCGGTTTCGCGTTGTAATTCGTCGATGATGTGGCTATTCTGTGGCGTGAAGAGGTGGCGGTATCTGCCTTGTCCTTGAAGGTATTCTTTGACGGGTTTCTTTTTCTGCGGTGCCAGCGAAATGACCTTGCTGGGCGTTGAGAGTTGGCGTTTGCCGTTAACTGCTTCCCAAATGGGGAACACACAGGACTCCACCGCAAGTTTGGAGTACTCCATCGTCTTGGATGGGTCGGTTCTCCAGCCTCTGGGACAGGGAGCAAACAAATGCAGAAACGCGGGTCCCTCGACTTCTAAGCCTTTGCGGACTTTGGTAAGCATGTCTTTCCAGTAGTAGGGTGTTGCAGTAGCCACATACTCCATTTCATGTGCCAGCATGATTTCGGTTATGGGTTTCTTTTTCTCCAGTTTGCCCGGAATCACTTTGCCAGCGGGGGTGGTGGTGGTTGCTGCGCCGGTGGGTGTGCCGCCGCTGCGTTGGATGCCAGTGTTCATGTAGCCTTCGTTGTCATAGAGCACAAAGAGGAAGTCGTGTCCACGTTCAACTGCACCGGAGAGGGCTTGTAAGCCGATGTCGAAGGTGCCGCCGTCGCCTGCAAGCGCTATAATGTCGATGTGTTCTTTGATTTGTCCTTTCTTCTGCAGAGCTTTCAATGCAGCGTCGATGCCAGAGGCGTTTGCCGCTGCGTTCTCAAAAGCAGTGTGTATCCACGGTACCGCCCATGAAGTGTAGGGGTAAATCGATGAGACTACCTCCATGCAGCCTGTTGCCTGAGTTACGATTGTTGGTCCACGGGTGGCTTTCATGATCAGACGGAGCGCCGAAGCTGGTCCGCAACCTGCGCAAGCGCGGTGTCCCGAGAGGAACAGGTCCGGTTTATTTGCGATGTCTTTGGCTGTAAATTTCCATTCTTGAGTTGTCATCTTGTTTTCCTCCTACTCCCTCAACCCCAAGTAACGCACTTGTGTATCCATCTTTCCAGTTTTGACGATGCGCATTAGGTCTTCGAAGACTCTGCGAAGTTCACGGGTGCTGTAGTCTCTTCCGCCTAAACCATAGATGTAATCTATGACTGGAGGACGGGTTGGTAAATCGTAGAGTACATGGTGTATTTCGTGGAAGACTGCGCCGCCGTAACCGCCGAAACTCATGCTTTTATCCATGACGGCTATGGCTTTGGCGTTTTTGAGTGCATTCTGTAGGTCCTCGAATGGCAGCGGCCTAAACGTACGCAGACGCAGAAGCCCTGCTTTAACGCCTTCCGCACGCAACTCATCCACAATTACCTTCAGCGTCCCAGAAGTGGAGCCAGTAGAAACCACAACGATTTCAGCGTCTGAAACTTGGTAGGGGTCGATTAAGCCGTTGCCGTAGCTTCGTCCACTAATCTTGGCGTATTCGGTGTTGATTTCCTGTATTCGTTTTAGGGCGTTTTTCATGCCTTCTTCTTGTTGGCGCTTGAATTCGAAATAGTAGTTTTGGAATGCAACGGGTCCCATAGTCATTGGGTTGGCAGGGTCAAGTTTGAACGGTACAGTTTTGCCCTCCTGGTTGATTACCATCGGAAGTTGCCTTTCGCCGACGAACTGCGTGACTAAATCATCGGATAGAACATCTACGTTTTCAAGGGAATGACTCAATGTGAATCCGTCTAACCCTACCATAACAGGCAAGGAGACGCCGAAGTCTTCTGCGATTTTGAAAGCTTGCACAACGGAGTCGTAGGCTTCCTGAGCGTTCTCAACGTAGATTTGTATCCATCCGCTGTCTCGCGCAGCCATACTGTCTGATTGGTCGCCGTGAATGTTTAGCGGTGAAGATAGGGCGCGGTTTGCGATTGCCATGACAACTGGTGCACGGGAGCCTGAGGCGACAAAAAGCATTTCATGCATCAAAGCTAAGCCTGCGGAGGCGCTGGCTGTGAAGGTTCGGGCGCCTGTTGCGGCGGCGGCTATGCACGCGGTCATGGCGCTGTGTTCAGATTCGGTGCATACAAACTGTGTCGGGACTTCTCCGTTTGCGACGTATTCGCTGAATTTTTCAACGATGATAGTTTGTGGAGTAATCGGGTAAGCAGCGACAACGTCAACGTTGCATTGTTTTGCTGCGTAGGCGACAGCTTCGTCGCCGTTAAAAGGCATCGTTTCTTGTTTAGTTTGCTGTTGAGTCATTTATTCGGCCTCTTCATCTTCTATTTTCATAGTAATTGCCTTTGTGGGGCATTCGTTAGCGCATATTCCGCAGCCCTTGCAGAACGTCATGTCAAACTTGATTTTGCCCAGTTCAGGACGCCAATATATCGCGCCCTCAGGACACAGCATTACACATGTCAAGCAAGTGGTGCATTTTTCTAGGTCACGCACAGGCATGTAAGTTTTCCAGTCGCCAGTCATAAAGCCAACGCTGGATCTGGGGCAGACGCCAGCTATGGAGATTTCTTTCCAACCCTTTTCTTTGCTCATTCAGTTTTTGCCTCCTTGTATGCTTCTTGAATAACTGCATAGTTTTTCTCCGCTAAATCACGGCGGAAACGGGACTGCAGAGTTTTCTCAATTCCAGGTAAGGATACTATTTCTGTTGCTTTGGCAACTACTCCGAGTAGCGCCGTGTTTGTTATTGGGGCACCTAAAATCTTGAGGGCAATCGCGGTTGCGGGGACCGTCCATACGTGTCCTTTGACGACTCTTAGGTTTTCTTTTAGTTTGGCAGGTTCCTCGTTGGAGTTAATGATTAAACAATCTTCTTCACGGTTTAATCCAGCAGTTACAGGGACAGTTTTTAGCAAGGTATCATCTAAAACCACCACTACATCTGGATCGTAGATTGCACAATGTAACCTTATCGGTTCAGTGCTGATTCGGGTAAACGCAGTTACGGGAGCACCCATTCTCTCTGGCCCAAACTCTGGGAAAGACTGAATGTACTTGCCCTCGTCAAGTGCTGTTCTGGCCAAAAGTTCACTGGCAGTCCATGCGCCCTGACCGCCTCTGCCGTGCCATCTAAACTCTACCATAGTTTTCAAAGCAATCCCTTCATTAAAGTATTGGTCACTAAAAGTGGAATATCCCTTTGATATACATTTTTCTAGTAAATAGCCAAAAACATGACGATGGAATGTAAAAATTCTGTGCACAGCCGTTTACACAAAAACCAAGTGGGGAACAGTTTATCGGGGATTCACCAGGAATAGAAAATTCGTGACTATTTAAAATTTTTTATTGAAGAGAATCCGCTGAACAGTTTTTAAAAGAAAATATGCCTTCAATTGAGACAAATATGGTGCCTAAATAATCCAGTTAACATTTGGTTGCATGAGGTAGAGACATGACAGCTACGATAGAGTTATATCTTCCATTTGACTGACAGAATTTCACTTGAGAAATCAGTTTTCAAGGAGATGAGCCTATGGCAGAAAAGCAAAAAGCAAATGTGCTTTTGACGGCAGACCGAACGCTGATGAGCAACTACCACCACAACGAGTTCCTCGGCTTCGGCACCTGTGCACCGCCCAATTTCATACCAGAATGGCTCTTTAGCTACTTGTTTTTTCCACCCCTAGACAACAATCGTGGACACCCATGGACTGCGCCTTATGGACTAAGAAAAACTGAAGCGCAGCTACTAAAAGAAGGCTTCACAGTTAACACCGTGAGCCCCACCCACATAGGTAAGCACCTAAAAGACACCAAAGTCCTGGGTGTACACGCTATGGATCCGTTCGGTTTAGGTCCAGCGTCGACTACGCTTGCGTCTCTATTCCATAAAGAACCGTATTTGGCTCAGCATTTCCAAGCCTTACTGAAAAGCGAAGAAATCCGCAAAGCGCGTAAGGAAGGCCTCAAAGTCATAGTTGGTGGACCGGGCGCGTGGCAGTTTAAGTACCGTGAGAACTGGGTTAAAGACTTAGAGATCGACTGCATTGTTGAAGGAGAAGGGGAAAACGTTGTGGGCAAACTTTTCAGAGCGGCAATCGAAGACCAAGAACTCCCTCAGCATTACGAGGTGGGGTTGGGAGAAACGCCCACTTTAGAGGCAATCCCCGATATAGTGAACCCCTCTATTAATGGGTTAATCGAGATCGGCAGGGGTTGCTGTAGAGGCTGCCAATTCTGCAACGTCACCCTAAGACCACTACGATGGTATCCAATGGAGAAGATCGAGCGGGAATTAAGAATCAACTTGGATTCAGGAAAAGTCAAGGGTGCCTGCTTACACGCTGAAGACGTTATGCTCTACGGCTCCCAAAACACCACCCCCAACGAAGAAAAACTACTCAAACTCCACGAGACAGTGATGAAACAAATAGAAAGCATCAGCTGGAGCCACTGCTCCCTTGCAGCTATTGCTTCTGAACCCACGCTTTTTCATAGACTCTCAGAGATCATCCAGACAAAACAAAAATGGTGGGGCGTCGAAATCGGCATAGAAACCGGCTCCTCAGAAATCGCGAAAAAGATTATGCCTGCTAAAGCGCACCCCTTCAAAGCCGATAACTGGCGTGACGTTGTTGTCGAAGGCATGGGCCTAGCACATGATAACTACCTTGTTCCCGCCTGCACTTTAATCGTGGGGTTGCCGGATGAGAAAGAAGAAGACGTGAACAAAACCACGGATTTAGTCGACGACCTTAAAGGCATGCGCAGCCTCATCGTGCCGCTGTTCTTTGTTCCGCTGGGGCACCTCACCAACAAAGACTGGTTCACCAACACTAAACTAAACCAGCGGCACAAGGAACTGCTGATTCGCTGTGCTGAACATGATTTCCGCTGGGTTGACGACCTAATCGACTGGTCATTCTCGGATAAGTGGTACAGTAGAATCATGAAGGAGTTCTACAAGGGGTTCTCCGTCATTGCCAAGCGTAAGGTCAGAGAAGTAGAATAATCGCCATCCAACGGCTAAACTTAGATTTAGTTACCCAAGCAAAAATTAACCCAAAATTCTTAACCCATCCCTCTGCGAGCTTTTTTGGGGTTTGCTGGGACTCTGGACCAAATTGGGAGATAAGAAGGGTATGCACAACCTTTCTTAATCGTGACCAGTAATTTCCAGTCCAGAGCCCACTCAGCCTACTTTCAATCTTTAACTCGTTTGATTCCAAAAAAAGGAAGAGGGGAAAGAGTTTCGTTGCCTACGTTTATGGTCGTTTTCTAAGCAGAAGCAGTGTGGCTACTGCAATTGCAACTATGATTGCTATAGCTGTAACTGCCATGTACATCAATAGGTCGCTGGTTGTGGCTAAGCCTGTTTGAATCGGCTGTGTCGGTGCTGGTGTTGCTGCATCGCTTGCATAGGCTGCTGTTGACGCCGAAGCTGGATAGTACGAGTAGGAGCCTGCGAAGCTTGCGTATATCTTATAGTTTCCAGAGATGTCAGGTGTCCATGTGTAGCTGAAGGTGCCATCAGGATCGCTTGTTGTTGTGCCAATCTCGCGGTAATTGCCATTAGCGTCAATTACTGCTAATGTGATTGGAACTCCAACAGTGTTCGCTGGGCATAATTGTTGCTGATAGACGTATTCCATGAATTTGCTTTGGCTTTCATCTGAAACACAGGGCACGCCATTGGGGAATCTAAGTGCAATTTCATTCTGCTTTGTCATTGTTATGTCAGGTGACGTTATTGCTCTTGTGCCAGGCGAAATATCCATTATCGTTCCTCGAATAGTCACCGGTGTTGCAGTTGTTACGCCAATGTCAGGGGCCGTAACGGTCATAGTGCATGGGCCTTTACCGAAAGCATATATCTGGTTGTCATAAGCGTTTAGCGACAGCATGATGTTGTATGCGATTGCGGTTGATCTGATGTACATGCCTAGTTCGCTCCAAACTAGCGAGCCATCGGTCATGTTGACTGCAATTATCTGTGAGCCGTGGAATAGCGGTGGGTTATATTCATGACCAACGGTTAGATACGCCACATCAGTCGTGTAGCCAGGTGAGCTGAAAACCCACAGTGGCCAAACGTCATAGGGTGTTTCAATGCCTGGGTCACCGATTAGAGTGGTTGTGTTGGTGTACCAGAGTTCTGCACCTGTTCTGGAGTCGAAGCACCATACGTCTCCACCTAAGCCGTACCAGAGCAGTTTACCGTTTATGTATGCGTAGCTGATTCCGAAATTATCATATACGTTGGGCGTTCCGTCACCATAAGGCGTCTTGAGGGTTGTTGTCCAAAGTTTAGCTCCGGTTCTTGTATCGTATGCTGCCATGTCCCAATTGACCAAGTTGACAATACAGAATGATCCGTCTCCAAATCCTCTGCTTGTTCTGGTAAAGGGCAGCAGTTCTGTTGACCCACCTGCGTATGTATAGTTCTTGCACCATAATTTGGCTCCTGTGTTCATATCCATTGCAGCGTAAACACACCAGCCGGGTACTTCGTCTCCGCCGCCTTGCATGTGTATGAATCCAGCGCTAAGCATCAATTCATTTCCAGTGATCGAGTTCAACGCGAGAGCAAGGGTTGGAGTTGTTGGTGATGTAGATATCGGTGTGCCATCATCAGTCGTTGTTGGTACATCTACGGTCCACATAACGCCGTTTTGCCAGTCGTATGCCCTGTTTAGGGTTGGACCCCATCCAAAGGCTGTACTCATGCCAAGAGCCATGGTTAGGTTAACGCATGTTAAGTGCGGTCCAGTAGTGTTCACAAGTTTTGTTACCATTCCTGTGCCGGTGGTTGAACCTGCGGCTGCGGCTGATCCTGGGTACGGGTAGGTAGGTTCGTTTGTGCCTTTGGTGTTATTGATGTAGTAGCCGATCAAGTTTCCGTTGTCGTCTTCTCTTAGCGTCATCGTAGAACCGTTGACGATACTACAGATGTATTTTCCATCCCAGCCGGAATAGAGGTTCCATTGAGTTCCACGGTTATTGTATATTACTCCGCCTGTGTCTGCTGCAGGAAGGGTTCCAGTCGTCCAGATGTATGGGCCAACAGCACCGTACTGGTTAGCCATTTTAAATTTAGTGACCATTCCGCATTGCAACGGATTTGTCGTGTTGATTGTCCAAAGGGTTGCTCCAGTGTATAGGTCTGTGCATATGATGCCATGAGCTAAGTTTGTGGCTTCTGGGTATGAAGTGGAGTACATTCTGCCGTTTATGATGACTGGTGCATACTGAGGCTGATATTGTCTTGTTGACCAGTAGTGACCTGCATCTTGGCCTCCGCCGCTTGTTCCAACGCTTTCACCGCCAGCTACACCGCCTGAGAGCCACTCTTTAGTCCAAAGAACGTGACCAGAATAAACAGACTCAGTGTATGGATTGTAACGTGTGGTAGCGTTGTATGCGCCTGTTCGTGCGAAAGTGATTGAGCCAAGGCCAAGCCAGTCTCCTGTAATCTTAGACCATTCCTGTACGTTTTGTGCGCTGACTGGGGTTTGCCAGTATTCTGTTGGAAGTGGAGTGATTGGATAGGCAGTTCGTTCTATTGGTTCTTCTTGGACTGTTAGCACGTAGGGTTTGCTCTCGCTGGGCATTGCGTAGAGGTCACCCCAACCGGGCTGTGGCGAGTTGATGTTTCTACCAGTTAAGTTTTGTCCGCCATAGTAAAATGTGAAAGTGTAGTCGCCAACTTTGTCTGGTACATAGTTGAAGTATGTTCCGCCTGTGGTATCTCCTGTGTAGGGTCCGAAGGTTTTGGTGATACCATCTGGGTCGACCATTTTAACGGTCATGTTCGTTGGGAGTTCACTGGTTTCTAGCGATGAGGAGATGAAGAAGTTGACGTTAACTGTTTGCCCAACACCGACTGGGTTTGGAGCCACGTTGATGAAAGCATATGTAGGATACGAGTAGCCTACTGGGAAGTAGACTTGCGCAATCGCCGAAGAAATTGTCATTGAAGCTATTAGAAATATCGATAGCAAAAAGGTTCGTTTATATTTTCTACTATTCAGTTTTGTTTGCATTTTTTTTGCTCCTTTAGTTTTATACACATAATGTGTATGGTTTGCTGTTCTCAACCCTATTCATATATAACATTTTCGCACATATCACCGATTGATTGTGAAAATGAACGTTTGAGTAGCAAAATGCAACGCTAATTCTGTATCTTTTTGAATGCAATAAAACAGAGTCATAAAGAAACCTTGCGCAGAACTTGAGTAGAAGCTGGCAATCTGGCAAACCGTGTAATTGCGGATTCGAGAACAAAACTTAAAGCTAAAAAGCAATTAAAGGAGTTTGGTTGTCGAAATGTCTGAAAAACCTTTGGCTATCGGTATCACCGTTGCACCCTCAATTTTAGGGCATCAACAAACAACGGAAATCTTTAAAGCTCAGATAAGTTGTTGGCGGTTCGTCGTTTGAATAGGCTCACGGTGACAAGCATAGAGGTTGCGGATAACAGATTAACAATAAACTTTGAGTGCAAGGGGCAAATACGCAAATTATTCAACGAAACCCAGTTTATAGTTGAATACGATACTTCAATACAAGAAGTTCCTGAAGCTTTGCTAATAATACCCTTTCTTTCAACGGTTGCTCCGATAGCATGGGCAAATCAAGCGAATATCTTTGTTAAAAATGTAGACGCAACCTTTTACCAATCGCTTGAACTTGTTAGGAAGACTCTGGAAAGATTTTACCCCAAAATGGAATTTAACGGAAAAATTTACGCAGAAAATGTCGAATTCTTGCCAACCACTAACCAAACAGGAAAAATGGCGCTGTTTTCGGGAGGACTTGACTCTTTAGCAACATTTGTTAGACATCAAAAAGAGAATCCTATTCTTGTTTCTGTTCTGGATGCACCCCTTGTTGCCAAACGTAGGCTTTCACCAAACTATAGACATTTGAACGTTAACTCTGAAAATATTAAGCTACTATTTAATTCGATTAAACCTGAAATCAGAATAATAGTAAGTAATTGGATGAATATCCCTAACCTTTTTGCACTCAGAATATACGAACAAAAACTATCAGGCGAATGGTACATGCGTGTCATGCACGGATTAGCATTCATAGGTCTTTGTGCCCCACTCGCATTCGTTGAGAAGGTAGACAAACTATACATTGCTTCCTCCTTCACTGCTGATGCACAAATACCTTGGGGATCTCACCCAGATATCGATAATAAGGTTAAATGGACAGGAACAAGCATTGAACATGACGGCTATGAACTAAGTCGACAAGAGAAAATGTTCCTTATCGCCGACTATATTCAAAAATATGAGCCCACGCTCCAAATTACAGCCTGCAATGCCACCACCCGCAACAGTCGAACCATCGGCAGAAACTGCAATGTTTGTGAGAAATGCAACAGAACAATCTTAGGACTTGAAATCGCTGGAATAGACCCAAATGAACATGGCTATTCTGTTAACTCAGAAACCTTCTTACAAATGAGGAAAAAAATTGAAAGTGGAACCTGGCTGTTTGGAGATGACGAAATATACATGTGGAGGGACCTTCAAAAATATGGGAGCAACGCCCAAAACCTTCCCCATAGAGAAGCCCAAGCTTTCTTGGATTGGCTAAGAAAAATAGATGTTGAGAGTTTAAGGTCAAAGGATAGTAACAAAATGCGCATAGATCAACGCTTCATTATGCTCCCCTATCCAGTTCTAAAATTAACGGAGAAGCTATATCACTTAGCGAGGTTATGGCTAACACGCCTTAAAATATACGTATAGGTTATGGCAATGCGCTTCTTTGAAAGGGAAAAAATTTGAATAGCCAATAATCTTTCAAACTGAACTTACTCTAAATGTAGGCAAGAGAATTTCTCTGGGTCAATATAAATTTGGAACCAGATTTCCAGAGTTAAGACCATCCAAAAGAATTGTGAAACATTATATTCGCTTGCTGGGTCAATGTTGCCGCTCCACAACACGTCGTAGGTTCTTAAAAGTTCCTTTTGATTGAATATTCCTCTATTCTTGAATTTGTCGGACGATAAGATTTCAAGTATTTCTGGGCGAAAACTCTTAACCCAGTCAACTACTGGTGCAGAGCTGCCAAATTTTCTTCTGGACTTGCGAACAGCTTCCGGTATCAACCCTTTAACTGCCTGTCTCAAAACAAATTTAGTTACCCCTCTTTTAATTTTCTGCTCATCGGGCAATGACATGTTAAAAAGCATGAATTCCGTGTCTAAACAAGGATACCGCGTTTCAATAGAAAAAACAGAGAAAAGTCTATCCTGAGCCTGCAAAACCTCTGTAATGGTTCCTATCGTTCGATCAACTTGTGATTCTTCTGTTTCGGCGAAATTCTCAGTGATGCCTGCATCAGCTATGTATTGCCGATTGAGGAATTTTGATTCCTTCTTTGTTTTTTTGGACTCTCGAAGTATTCTCAGTTGGTTGACTATCTTCCCAAACGATATGTAAGATAAATCCTGATGCACCCCTGTTCCTATTGCTTCAAGCAAAAATTTTCCAATATTTCTTTTTTGCCAGAGAAGTTTCAGATATTCATTTCTCTCAACGTCGCCGCCAAGATACACGTCCATTCCAATGCCCAATATAGCGACTTTTGCACGTTCATTCCCCAAGGCCTTGGCTAAACATAATGTCAGATAAGAACTCTCAAGGTGGTAGGGTTCCTCCAACCAAAAAACAAGATTCTCTAATTCTTTCCTTGCGAGTGATTGGGGAAGGTTCACATACTTTATATCTGTTTTCCGAAAACGTTCGTACTCTCTAATGTAGGGTTCCTCATTTACCTCTCTAGAGGCACCTGTACTGATAGCGGAAACCAAGGTCTGCTTTTCAACTTGATTTGTCTTAGCGAGTTCATTTGAAATCAAAGAAGCAATAGCTTGACTATCAAGACCCCCACTCAGGCAGGTTCCAAACTGCACCCCTCTAGGGAGCATTTTCACTGTCGTGCGGTTTAATTCATTCAAGAAAAGCGAGGAATAGTTGTATTTTCCCTGTTTTTGCGCTGGCGAAGAGGGAAGATGCCAGTACTCAACAACCTCCGGCTTATCTTCACCTAAAGCGAAAACCACATAATGCCCAGGCAAAACTTCCTTTATCTGGTCAAAATAAGTGTCGCCGCTCCTAAAATGATAACGCTGAATTAGGTATCTGCATAAAAGATCATGGTTAGGTTTACGTGGGATTGTTTGGTCAACAAAAATGGCTTTAATCTCAGATGCCAAAACACAACAGCCGCCGTTTGTTGTATAAAAAAGCGGCTTACTTCCAAATCGGTCCCTGACAGCAATCAACTTTTCCTTTGTAGAATCCCAAATACAAAAAGCAAAAACTCCGTCTAACTGTCTAAAACAATTAATACCATTGGTTTCATAGGCTTTTAAGATGATTTCGGCATCAGAAATTGAAGGCGACTCGTTACCAAGTTGTATTTTGAGCTCACAGTTATTGTAGAGTGTTCCATCAAGGGTAATCCATATGGTTTTTGTCTTGTTGCAAAGTGGCTTATGAACAATCTTGGAGCCCTTGTAAGACGCGACGTTTCCCAGGGCTACTTTAGAATCCAAAAACCAGCCAGAATCGTCTGGTCCCCTATGTTTGAGGACTTGACACATTTTTGGCACTAATTCAGATGATCTGACTGAATCATACCCTAAGAGAGCGACAACACCACTCAAACGTGGCACCAGTCCGATTTTACTTTTTTTAAGCAATTTATATGTTATGCCTCATTTGTTAATAAGTCCAAATTTAAATGATTAGGAGGCGAATATAGATAATAATGAAGCCTTAAATCGTGATTCGGTTCTTGTTGGAACTCAGCAATATGACTTTGGACACAATCACTGTTAATTCTAATTTCTATCATTTGTAAATAGTTTTCAATATTATTTTTGGGGTCGGGGGTTATGCTTAAATACTTATTTTGAGGTGTGTGTGGCAGAAGCACAGATGGTTTGCCGCCGTTGCACAGCCCGGTAGTGCAACTGACTGTTAATCAGTAGGTCAAAGGTTCGAGTCCTTTCGGCGGCGCCATTTCCCAGTTACATTTATACCGTTTCCTCTCCATCTCCACCCTTTCTTTTTTGAGCACTCAAACAGTTTTAGTGTAAACTCTGTCCTGCAAACCCAAGTTTTCCATTGCATGGACTGCAGTTTCTGGTGTGGGCGCTGTGCTCAACCGAGGATGGCGGGCAAGAGATCGGCTATTAATCGCATTGCCCTTAGCGAAGCCTGTTCAGAATTCAAACGTCGAGGTCAGGAAATCCAGCGCAAGGAGGGTACTGTTGGATCTGACTCTTAGTAAGATAAACGCAGTTGATTGGCTGACTGATGACCGGTGGATTGTTTTTGGCTATAACGGCGGCTTGGGTCAGTATTTGGAGCATTGCTATTTTGCGCCTGGAACACCGAAAAGCGCAGAGTTCGAAGTCATGGTGGCGCCGGTGGTCGTCGATGGCATCTCTGGCATTTCGGCTTTCTTTCGCATCAAAGACACCGTTGAAAACCGCGATTCCCTAAGAGCGGCACTATCCGAATTCCATGATAAACGTCTGCTGAGTTTGGCAGAGCTTGACGACGGCATTGAGGCCCTAAGACAAAGAATCAAAGAAAAAGTCGTTCCAAAGCTGAGGTGAATTGTTTTGGTTGGGTCATCTGAAGATAGAAGTCAAAATATTTCGCTTTCAAAGTCAAAAGTCAAATTTGACTTCAATACCGTCCGCTCCCGCGTCATCCCCATACTCAAAGGCATCGAAGTAAAGATGTACCCTGCCAAGATAGGGCGCTTACGTGGCTGGAAACGGCAACATGTTGCTTACTATGTTAAAAAGTTAGAAAAAGCAGGGTTAATCCGTCGCTTGAAACGCAGCAACATCATAGATTACGAGTTAACCGAGCGAGGTCAAAATTTTCTCATATCCTGTGAGGGCGTCCTCTTTAGCAGCGGCGTGTTTCGGTTGCATCGATGTTTTTTCAAGTATCCGGTGCTGCGTGAGGGCGTTTATCCTTTAGGCGATTTTAGGCGGATTGAGATGCAGAATTGGACGGCTCTTTTAGGTTTGGAGCAGGGTGTGAAGGTTAGGCATACGACGACGTCTTGGATTGTTCATGTTGAGACTTTCTATGGTCGCAGTCCGGGGGAGCTTGTGACTTTGGCTAAGAACTTGGCTGACCGAGTCGCACAGGGCTTAATGAGCAAGTACGGTTGCGTTTTGGGGCAAGGAACAATTAACAACCGCCATGAGTTAGGCATCGATGACCCAGTAGCCAACCTGTTAAACCGCTATTTTGAGGTAAGCACTCCAAAGCGGTTGATTGATGATAGCCCAGGAGAAGACGAAGGTGAGCTGGATCATCTTGGCCGTGACGCTGCCGTCGAGTATTTACTGATGCCTGAGCGGGTGAAGAAATTGGAAGGCCAAGTAGAGACTGCGCTTGGTGATTTAGAGCGGATTTCTGGCAGTCTTGCAAAGCTGGAGAAGATGGGTTGCGACTTAGCTAAGGTCGCGGATGCTTTGGGAAGGCTTGTAGGAAATTTAGAAGGCGCTACCCAAGAGGCACCCAAGACCGGTGGAGAGGGAGGAAAAAGCTATGTTTCTTAGCTTAAATTCTGAGTTTTTGGCAGTGAAAAGCTGTTCAAAAGCCATTTTAGCATTATATCAAGGGCATGGGAAAAGTCCATGCTTTTCAGAAGTTGCTTTTCTACGGTTGCTTGGAGTAGATTACCGAGCCCTAAAAGTCACGTGCCTGAATGGAGCGAAAACCTTGGAGTGTGCACTTTGACATGGAAGCAAACGATGAACCTGTTCAAAACATGCCAATTTCAGCCCAAAAAGTGCCAAAAACTAAGCGAAGCCAAGCCGACAAGGTTGGAAAACTCAAGTACCTACTCGCCAAGGACAAGAAACTCGACCGAGACGTAGCCGAAATCAAGCTGCTGCTCCGCGTTATCTTTGCTGGCCTGAAAGACTCACTGCACTTTGAAAAGTCACTTATAGAAGAAGCAGCCTGCGAAGACGAAGTTGACAAAGCCATTCTCCAGTTGCTGTTTGAAGCAGGCGCTCCCGGGCTACTGCCTAAAGACATAGCCGCCAAATTGGCTGAATTCAAGATTGCCCGCCATCAGGTAACTCGAAGGATTGTTCGCATGAATAAGCGGCTATCTAAGGAATTGGATTCGGTGGTTGTTGAGCGGCGGGGTTGGTGCTGGGCTATGACAAGCTTCGGCGTAGACGCCTACAAGGCATCGGAGAAGGACTTGCTAGCCGAGGGCGTGAACCTACACAGCGCCTCTCAAGAGGAGATTTAGCTTATGGCGTTGACTGAGCGTGAGAAGGCAATTTTGCGTTTGAAGGCAGGGGGAGTATCAGATTACACAATTGCCCGAAAACTAAAGATGGAAACGCCTAATGTTACGCGTTCAAAAAAGAATGCACTAAAAAAGCTTGAGAATGCTAAAGCAGATTTAGAGTTTGTAGATAAACTAAAACAGCAATATTCCCAATACAGAGAAAAAAAGAACAGCTTTTGAGCTAACGCTCGCCTAAATATAGTGTAACAGATTAGCTTCAAAATTAATGTCGTCTAAGCAAGAAGGTTGGTAAACACTATTAAGCAAAACTGGGAAATACAACAGACAAAGGATGGCTTTAGCTGTCTTATAGTGATAGAGAATATATCGGTCGCACGCAGGAAGATTGGATCTTTGTCGATTGGTTAGTCAACCATTCAAAGACTTCCTGTACTATCAATCAGAGGAATTTCCTATGAACTATGCAGAAGAAAAAGCATATTGGTACCTGCGCCTAAATGGCTTTTTTGTAATCCCTGATTTTGTCTTACATAACAAACATGGAGACACTGACCTCTTAGGAATCAGGCTTTCTCATACTTCAGAATTTGTCGAGGGTCAACGTCTCAAGGAAGATATTGAATTAGTCAACTTGTTTAACGAATCTGGATGTAATATCTATCGAAATACTGCTTGCGTTATCGCTGAAGTGAAAGGCGGACGGAGCATTATCAAAGCCAAGGAAATCCATGAAAAATTTGATTTGGAAACATTAAAGTATGCCTTAAATCGCTTTGGGCTTTTTAGAACTTCCGAATCAAACAACATTGCAGAAGAGCTGCAGAAAGTAAAATGGGTTAAAATGGAGAATAACAATTCAATTCATAAAGTCCTTTTTGTTAATAAAGAAGCTTTCACACCTTCACCTGATGACCGATTTTCAACATTAACAAATGAACATATTACGGAGTTTATTGAAAATCGAATGAGATTAGGGTTTAAAATCAGCGATTGGTCGCATTTTGACTCCAATTTTGTTCAAGAAACGATTTATCGTGTAAGTAAGGAGAAAACCAAGAATAAACAAGAGGAGTCTAATGCAGAATAACCAGTTAGAGGTCACGGATGACCATTTAAGAAAATTATTAGTCCAAGTAGCGTTGGAGTGGGAGAGCAGATTTGGGATAGCACCACATATTACGTGTGACATTGCCGAGTATGATGCCGCAAAGATTGTTGGGACAACTTTGAAGATTGGAGAGGGGCGAATGAAAACAGACAACGCTACCACTAAAGGCTATGACTTCACAGGAACGGACGGTTTAAGATACCAAGTAAAAGCTAGGCGACCAGGACCAGAAGGCAAAGTACGTCGTGTACCTAAAGCAAAAAACTATGAGTGGGATAAACTTATTTGGATAAGATATGACGGCAACTATGTAGCTCAAGAAGCATGGGTATTTGATGTTGACAAATACAAGCAATTATTTGAATCTAAGGCACGCTTGTCTCCCCAAGACATGCGCCAAGGAACGCGACTACTTTAGCGGGACATTGCTGCATGTTTTTGATTGTGAGAAAAAAAGGAGTAAAGAAACGCCTATTCGTTTGCATTATTTCGGTGGGTTATTATCGCGACCACCGCCTGAGGGGTTGCCCGGATTCTTACTTGGCCAGCCGCCTTTACCTTTTCCCAATGTTTTCACCTCCTTTAACAAAAGAACCATAGCTCGATTTTACCATCTGTAAATTGCATTCCTCCCGTAATACTGAGGAATATCTAATACCAGCCCTAAATTCTCACTATTAATGTCGGTCAGCGGTCGGAATCTTCTGTTTGAACCATCTATATTGCTCATGGCTTGTCCATCCGGTGACACCATGAAGTATGAACCGATCATCTCATGGTTATTCTCGAATACAGTTGTGCATCCATTGATTGGTTCTTGGTTTAGAGACTTAAAACAACTAAATTGTTGGTCTGTAATTGAGAGTTCATTAAAGTACTGGTCATTTTGACCGGTAATATGTAGTACTTGAAAGACCTTCCATCGTCGAGGTTTTAGACTTTTTACAAGCGGTTGCATATGCTCCAGCCAGTTTAATCGTGTAACAGTTGTGTTAATTTTTAGTTTAATTCCCAATTGGTTAATCTTGTCTGATAGATACATGATATTGCTGATATGTTGACCCCTACCTCTTCCAAGTCTGGTCTCAACTACCTCAAGGCTTGAGTCCACCGAAAGGCCAATCCAGTCAAGAAATGGCGAGAACTCAACAAGCTTTGCCTCATTTAGATAATATCCATTTGATACAAGTGAAGTCACAAAACCTTTGTTTTTTGCAGCCTTTACGATTTCAAAAAACAGTGGGTGTAGTAGAGGTTCTCCGCCGACTAAATTGAGTTTTTCAATTCCCAAATTCTTAAGTAAACTCAATATTCTGTGCGCTTCATCTATGGTTGTGATTTCGGGGCCTAATTCTTGAGAAAAACAGAACTTGCAGTTGTAGTTGCATCTTGTCGTAATGTGCCAATTGGCGGATTTAATCTGAGGATAATTGTTTAGCAAGCTTTTCACCTCTATATGAAATCAGTAAGTTCAAGCACGCGATTTTCAATTTGGATACTCCTCTCTTCTTCGGAGGGTGGAAGCAACGCAAGCCCTTTCTTTAGATAAGCAAGTTCATTCTTTGGCTCATTTATTCTCCTAAAGGCGCATGCCAAGTTCCAAAAAACATCAGACCTTTTGACTGGGTCTAATTTATTGGAAATTTCCTCACTTGCCTTGAAGTATTTTATTGCTTTTTCTTTATACCCGAAGTAATATTCTCCTTCGCCTAAATTCTTCAAGGCAACGCATGTTCGATAAGCGTCATTTACTTGCTCATAGAGTTCAAGGGCTTTTTTCATGCTACTTACCATAAGCTTGTAGTTGCCTGAACCTCTGTAAGCTATAGCCATATTTTCAACAATTACCGCTTGATCTAGCGTTGGAAGGTTGCTTGACTTTAGGTATTCCTCATACAAGGCTACTGCGGCCTTAGCCATTAAGGGACCATCCTTGTATCCGAGATCGGTTCTATCACGGGCTCGATTAACAAATTCTTTAGCGCCGATAGCCAGGAAGAATTTTACCTCTTCAATGGAGGTCATAGCTTCCAGTATTTCCTTAGCTTTGGTAGCGTCTTCTTCAAAATATTCTAATGGAAAACCGTCATCAAGCATTTGCTGTCGATATTCGCGGGTCTGCTTTTCGAACCATTTCCAAGCGAAGATTGAGGATGTATGGTTATAGAATGTTTGGAACAAGGGCGAAAAGCTGTTTAGGTCAGAGGCAAGAAAAGCCGCATAGGCGTTAGGTAAATTCTTCTTTTCTTCTGCCATTAAGCTAACGCATTCCTCTTTGAATGCTCGCATGTCTAGAAGGTAATCAGGTACAACGGAAAGCATAGAAAAGTTTGACATCAAACCAGCGATAAGATCGGGTCTAGTGAGGGTGTTTAGGTTTGAAGCCATTATGAGGCTCTCAGCTGTTTCTGAAGTGCTGGTTACAGGTAAAGGCGACGAGTCAAATACGCTATTGAAGGGAGTGAATTTATCATCGACTTGTTTATAAAACGCATCTCTCCAGTCTTCTTTTAAGAATCGCTGAGTTTGCCGGCGACAATAAGGCGCTTGAGACTCCTGTCGTGTCAAGGGGTGTCCAAGCTTTTCTGCGACGTCTTTAACTCTTAGCCCTTTCTGGTTAAAAATGGAGATTAAAGAGGCCTTTGTAAAGTTGGACCTCTCACGCATTAGCTGCTTGTCTTCCACAACTTTTCTTAGCACATAAACGTAGAAGCCAAGAATGAAAGCTCTTTTAGAAAGCAGGCGATCAACCTTAACATAATCATAGTTTATTTGTTCTTTCTCACTTTCATTTGCTGCTTTCAACGATGCAATATATCTTTCGTTGTAGCGTTGTGCATACCTGTCAAAGCTACTAAGTACTGACTTTGTTATTACGTCTAATTTTTTTCCGTTCCCTTTTTGTTGCCCCATCTTAAGCGCCTACTTGTTATTTTAATGCCTTAGGAACGTTTAGGGGGTTTTAGTTATTAACAAAATCGGACATTCACATCATCCTTTTCAAAATTTGCGATTATAAACAGATGGTTACTCGTTAATGCAAAAAATCCTGGTATGTCTTGTTTACGATATTATCGTGTTTAGGCTCTCAAGCCATTAATGCGTAGTTGTAGAATTGTTTGTTGGCGATTTAGGTATGTCTCAGGATGGCTCTGGCTGTAAGGATTGTAAGCATGTTCGGGAGCACGTATCTTCGGTTCTTCCCTTCAAAGTCCTTGAAGCAGTAGCAGAGAAGCCATTACGAATCGGCGGAGTTGCATTGGCCGCTGGAATGTCTAGGAACTTTAACGTTTATACGCCTGAAGAACTCCGAGCTTTTGCTGACAAGTTGGTTGATGCCCCTGTCTATATCGAGCATGTGGCTGTTGATTCGGCTGCTGGGAAAGTTACTAAGTGCATTTATGATCCCACTGCTCGATGTCTAAATTATGAGGCTGAGATTTACGACACTGCCACCGCCGACAAGATTCGAAGGGGACTCATCCAACATGTTAGTGTTGGCGCTGATTATAACACGCTTGATGTAGTGGATGCCAAGGTTCCCCATGGCTTATATAATCCCGAATTATCGCTTGTTGCAGTCCCCGGCGTGCCCGAAACTAACGTTCAGGTGCTGGAGCATCTCGCATTGGGCAAGAATCCTGTTCAACTGGCAGAGAAAGACCTGAATGCCATTGCTGAAAAGGTGGCTGCAAAAGTAAGCGGACAGAACACCGAAACAATCGAGAGCCTCAAACTGCAGATTTCCGAAGCTAACACAAAGTTGACTGATGCCGAGAGCAAATGCAAGACCGCTGAGAACGCCAGCGACGAGGCAAAAGACCAACTAGTCACCGCTAACAAAACTATCGAGGAATTAAGAAAGCAACTTCCCGCTGGAGGATTGCTAAAGAACCCGTCAGTTATGATTCCTCTCTCTGAGCATATTGCTTGCCTTGAGAGTTTGCTGCCTTCTCAAATGGTGCAGCGATCAAGCTTGGGCATGCAACGCATATGTCAGTCTATCCGCTCAGAAGTTTTTAAGGCAAAAGAACGCTTGGGGAGTGGACCTTAGTTTATGCTCACTTTTGTGGGGCTATTAGGCCAAGAACGACCTTGGCTGAACGTTAAAACTTTTGGAGATTATTTTGGATGGCTGATAAAACGGGTAAGCCTTGGATGGCCGCAGGCGAAACCGACGACCCAGATGCAGTAATCGAGAGCTATGTAGCTGATGGCGCAATCACAAAGGGATCACCTGTCGAGTTAACAGGTGATGGCAAAGTAACCGCTACTCCCACAACGTGGTATGGCTTTGGAATCGCAACCAAAACCGTTGCCGATGGCGAAGAAGCTTCCATTCTAAGACGGGGCAGAGTCAAAGTAGTTGCCAACGGCGCAACCACTGCTGTAGGCGTAGCTGTACGAAATGGTGGGAACGGGAAAGTCACAGAGCTAAACGACCAAGCGGTAGATGAAGGCGGCGCAGCAACATACACCATCTACCTAAGCCGCAAACTTGGAACCTCACTAAACAAGGCAGACGCAGACGGCGACCTAATCTTCATACAGGCAGGGGACTAAATGAAACCCAGACTTTTCGAAGCCGTAATGCAAGACAAAGCAATCGCAGATGGCACAACAAGACAAATCTATGAAAACCTCAAGCCCAAAATGAGCACCCACCCATTCCTAAAACGCTACACTGAAATGGGCATCAAAGAAGGCCTCTTTAGCGACTCCACAGGCGCCCTAGGTAAAATGCATGACACACTGATCCAAGCAGCACAACCAAACCTCATAGGTCGAAGCATCATCACAGTTCTACCTACTACCGAGCAGATGGAACGTTTCCCGCTTGACGAAGAAGCTGTTGCCTACAGGTACGCTGAGGGTGCAGTAACCCGATTAAGCGGAAAGAAAAGCAGCACAGTAGATATCTACACAAACATCTTAGCTGAAGCTTCTGAGGAGTGGACTAAAGAATTCGCTGAAGACGCCACTTGGAATGTCATGAGCAACATGGTGGAAAAAGTTGGCCGGGCACTTGCGAAAGACGAAACGAAGAGGATTCTGGCGTTGTATGCTGCGGTTGCAAATGCCGATCTTGCGGGCGGAGCAGAGGTTGCCGGTGGCAATACACCACTAAGTTGGGCGGGATTGCTAAACATTCATAACGCTGTTGAAGGCGAAGACTGGAGCCCAACCGTACTACCATGCAGTACAATGCAAAAACACCAATTGCTAAACGACGAGAAATTCATCAACTCAGTGTACCTTCCCAGCGATGAAACAGACATTGCACAAGGCAGCATAGGGAACGTTCTTAACATGAAAGTTCAATCAACAACCCTTGTGCCTAACGGAACTGCCTACGCCATTGATACCAGAATTGCTGCTGTGATGCTTCTGCGCCGAGATGTTACTGTCGAAGACTGGGTAGACGTTAAGAACGGCAAATACGGCGTTAGAGCAACCACTCGATTCGGTTTAGGGGTTCTGCGTTCCAAGGCAATTGCAAGAATGACTGGCATTAAGCAGACCATGACTTAGGTTATGCGCTGCTCTTTCCCACATTTTTTGATTTCATAGAGGGGTGGATTGGCATGGGTGACTTAGTTGACCGCTTAGAAGTAGCTGAAAATATTCTCAAAAGCCTCAGCTATGCCCCCATGCGTCGCACAGCCCTTGAGAAAAAGGTTTTTCGAACAAAAGACATCTCCTACTCTTGCTTCTCAAACATGTTTGCTTTTCTTGTGGTCGACGGCGACATTGAGAAAGTTACCGCAGACAAGTTATCGCCCTTTCGGCTAACGGAGAAGGGCAAGTTGTTTTTGGCTTGGAGGGCAAAACCATAAGCCACATTTACCACAAAATAAGAGAGTATCTGACTTTTGCGCCGCCGTCCTCAGGCGTAGCATCACCTAACAGTACAGTATTCTATGAGACTTCCGACATCCCGCTAGCTGACGTAATGAAACTTTACGATCGGGATCCAACCTGTAAAAGTAGCGTTGATTTGCTAGCCGCGAGTGCAGTTAAACGGTTCTACACCACATGCGCTCCAGGGCAAGAAAAAGCCAAAGCCGCCATAGATTCTTTCTGTGAAGAAGTGAACTTAGACGGGCTCTTACATGACATGGCTGTCAGGTTGATTGCTTGTGGGAACGAGTTCTGGCTCAGACTAACACCGGCGAGACTCTCAGAGTTCGTCCGAATGCCCATAGACTCAATTGAGAAAATCAAGCTTTCAAGCGTTCAAGGCCTAAAAATTCCCTATAAGGTTGAAAGCTACCAGCTCAGAACGTCCTACCGTGAAGGCGTAGGAAACGGCGATCTAAAGCCTGAAGCGGTTCTCCACTGGAACATCAACCAAAATTATAACTCAGGCTACGGCGTCGGGTTGCTACAAGTCCTCCTACATACACTTTCCATGAGTAACGACAAGAGACCAGCATTTGCTTGGATGAAGGCCAAGATAGAGAAAATTTTGCCAAACATTTTTGTCAAGTATGCAGGTCCTGACGTGGTTGTCCAAGCCGAAGGCATGAAAGATGAGAGCTTCAAAAAATACGAAAACGCCATAAAAAAACGACCTGAAGAGGGCCAATGGCTCTTTAGCGGCGCCAAAAACGTCAGCGTCAACCCAGTCTCAATTGACCCAAGAGCACGCTTCGAATACTACATCGACCACATCGTCAACCAATTCTACCTCGGCTGCGAAACACCGCTCCCACGCCTATTTAGCACGCCTGGGTTCACTGAAGCTTCAGCAAAAGCAGCTTTAGAACTGCAGGATATGCTGATTGATCCTATTCAGCGAATGGTAAAACGGAGAGTAGAGCGGGAAGTATTTTCGACCATTGCAAAGCAGAATGGCTTTGATCCGGTGAAGGCTCAACTGCGCCTTAATTGGGGGAACCCAGAAACACCTGAGATAACAGCGGTGGATCTGATTTCTGCAGCCGAGAAGAACTTGATTCGACCTGATGAGTTCCGCAAGAATGCCGTGAAGATTTTGGGTTGGGAGCTCTGGGATGAAAAGCAAGGTAATGGTTCCAAATCTAACGGTGACGGAGGTGATTAATGCATGGATAGTGCCACTATCGCTCTGGCAGCCACTACAGCTATTTCTATTCTATCAACCGTCTTGGGTTTGAAGTTTAAACAAGGCAAAGAAAAAGTCACCAAGCTACTAACAGATGTCGTCAACGCAGTACAGGATGATACAGTAACTGAAGAAGAATGCAAAAGAATTGCTGCCGATGCCAAATCCTTCCTCGAAGAATAAGGATTCCTCAAAGATACCTTGTTAATACCCTTTCTTTACTTTAATCAACTTGAATCTCAGAAGGCTTTTCAAGCACTTGCGCGTCAACACTTTTGGTTCTACGGTATTCTTCATTGATTCTTCTCGCAATGTCTGGATTGATTCTTTCAAGTAATGTTATGCATAGAAGACCGAAGAAGGCTATAGCGAAGATTTGTAGGCCAAAGTCCGGTGGAAAGCCGCCGCCAAACGCCGAAGCATAACTAGACATTGGCCCAACAGGTATTGCTACCGCAATCCAATAACGCAATCCAAGATAGCCGACAATGCAGAAAGCGACTGAGAGAATTGACATTTGTAGGCGAGTTCTTGCAACTTGAATTTTTAAGTGCTGGTACTGATGTTGCATTTTTAGGCGCTGAGAGGGCATATGCTGATTTGGGTGTTGGAGTCGCTGATGAGTGCGCTGTTTGTTCTGAATAAGAAGCTGTAACTCTTTTTCCTCTTCTTGCTGCTGCAATATCTAGCCCTCGTTCGCTAACAAATGAACTGATTGCGCTTTTTAAATTTTAGCTGAAAATGCGCTTACTGCAAGCAGCCGTAGAAAAAAAAGAAAAGGATGGTATTTTAGAGGAATTCGCTGGGTTCTGTGAATGTTGGTGTTACTACGATGCTGTCGACGCTAAAGTTTGAGCCGTATCTGCCTGCAGGTGTTTGCTGGAATATCAATAGGTGATCTAGGTGGTATGAGTCCCATGTCGCTGTGAATCTTGTCCAGTGTTGGTAGTTCCAGTTTACTTGTCCGCTCCAGAAGCACCATCCGCTTAGTCCGCTGACTTGTGGTACGTATCCGCTGCCCATTGAGTATGAGCCGCCTCCGCCCATTGAACCGTAGAGCCAAAGGTTAGAGGGGTAGCCGCTGATTATGTAGCTGTAGAGGTATAGGTCGCCTGTGTCTTGGAATCCATCGGGTAAGTATCCATAGCCGTTATATGCGCTTGGGAAACCCACTTGTATGTAGGATGTATCGTATTGGCCGTATCCGTCCATGTACATCCAGTTGTTATCGTATCCGCCTGTAACTGCGTATGGGTAGTCGATTCTGCCGCTTCCCCAAAGGCATCCGTATGTATAGACGCTGTTTGAGTAGAGTTGCATTTCGCCGTGACCGATGCACCAGCTGCCGAAGTATGGGAATTCGCGCTGGCTGTTGAAGTCTGTGATGCCGATTAATTCGCCGTCACTTTGTCCTACGCCGACTTGCTTGATTTCAATGCGGTATACTGCTACTCTGTTCCAGTTTTCCCATGTGCTTGGGTATCCTAAGTTGCTGCCGCCGTAAAGGGTCCATGAACCTGTGCCGCAAAGTTCTGCGAGAGTCATTGATTGTGTGAAGGTTGGTGTCCAATCGCTTGGTCCGCTCCATGAAATGTCGTTGCCGATGGTTTGTGTTGCAATCCAGCGGATGTCGCTTTCTACAATTGTGCCGTCTATGTTGTGGCAGTAGACTTGTCTTAGAAGTCGGGCTTCCCAGTGGCAGAATAGGTGTGTGCCCGATGCGTCTATGGTTGTGGAAACGTATGCAGTGCTGTCTCTATCGAAGGTATCTTCTCCCATGTAATCGTCAGCTTGGATGTTGATTGTTAAGCCTGTAGGGTTGTCAAGTAACATATTCGGTGAAACTATAGAGTCTGCTTGTGCTGTGGGTTGTGTTGTAGATTGCTTTTGTGATTCGATTGCGTTTGCCGCTGCTACTGCTTCTGCGACTGTTGCGTTGCCATACTCTCGGCCGTTTGCTGATTCGTTTGCTGGTAGATATGCTTTGGATGGTTGAGCCGTTGGCGTTGTGCTGGTGTTTTGTGATAGGTCTTCGGCGTTTCTAAGTTGTTCCATTGGAATGTATGGATGCCCATCGACATAGTAGACGCTGGGTTTTTGCTGTTGGCTGGTTTGCGCTATGGCTGGATTTATGCCCAGCAAGGCAAAGGTTGAAATTAACATCACCAAAAGAAGGGTGATGGAGATTGCTTTTTTAGAGGTTCTCAACTTCTGATTTCTCCTGTACTTCGGTTTTCTTGTTAGTGCTGAAATACGTTCGCCACTTTTTCGCCTCTGTCGCAAAAATCTATTAGATTTTATCTAGTGCTTTTTTGCAGTGATTTTTCAGTAAATTTTTTTTCGCAAGAATGCTTTTCTGCAATTTTCGGGTAGGGAACTCTTGCGGGTATTGGTATGGTTGGAGATAGTGATCAAGTGCCTCTTGGTTTTTCCGAAAGAACGGAATGCATCGAGTCCGAAAACGGTTCTGAGTGGCTCGTTGAGATAAGGCGAACAAGAATCGCTTAGCGAGGGTTATGATTGGTTGATTACTGTTCCGTTTTAGAAGTTAAGCCTTTTTTGCATATCGATGCAGCGGAGACAAGCGAGGATTCAGAGATAGCAAGTTGCATAGTAACCGGCAGCGGCTTGGTAGACGGCTTCTTGAAAGCAAAGGGCTTGACCACGCCCACAACCGTGCCACAGCTAGTCAAGTTCTCTGCATGTAATTTTGCGGCTTGGGCATATCGTCGCATTCGCGATCCAGCTAGCGCTCAGGGCTTTTGGAATGATGCGGTGGCTTTCTTGCAGGCATACATCGATGCCGAAACAGAGCCCTATCTGGGGAGTGCATAGTGCTCAAAACCATCGTTTATCACGTTAGCGAAAAGACGTCGCAGGAGTTTATGGTGCATATGCCAAATGTCCATGGTGTTTACGAGCAGATTCTCGCAGTTAACGAGGGTAAGGTTTCAGATGTTGTGTTGCTCCCTGAGTATAATGCACATACTGTTTGGGCTGATGAAGCCGCTTGGATAACTGCTAATTTTCAAGGCATCCCCGTGATGATTGACTGCGCTGGCGGCTGGGATACAGCTCAGTATGTGACCCCCGAGCGGTTACAGGATTTGATTGCGGCGGGCGTCCAGATACCCTGGATTCGTATTGCAGAACTCGTAAGCTACTATGAAGAGTGGCTGCATCTACCCTTCCCAGACGACTATGTAATTGGGTTACTGCAGTTCTGTAAATCTAACGGTATTAAGGTTTATTTTTGCGAATGGAAGATTGCAGCTTTCGACAAAGTTTTGCAAGTAATCGCTGGATACGAAGACATTGTCACGGTGGGGTTTAAGACTAATTCAGGTGACATGGAACCCGCTGTAGCTTTCAAGTATCTGGTTGACAAGCTAAGGGCCTCTTCACCTTATCCGGAGCATTGGGGCGCCACTATTGAGAGTTGGTATTGGGAAACAAGGCATCGAGGCTTATCGGCGCATCCCGAAGCCAACATCTGGAACCCAGACAACATGCCAGTGTCCTACATGGTGTGCCATATGCAAGAAGCGGCTAGCATGCCAACCGTCTGGTATAGCGGCGCTGAACTCTTGCAGTTTGAGGCTTATTGGTGGTTCTTTGAACACACAACTGGAAAACCGCGAGAGAGCCTTCGCATAATCCAGCGGTTCTTGAACTCACAAGTCGCAGTTGAACCAAACAGCACAGTTATTTTGGAGACGCTTAAGGCAGAGTGGATCGGTGAACCCTCTAAATGTGAAATTGCTTGGCTAGATGGTCGAGCCTCAACTGTTGCTTATTGGGATATTCAACCATCAAAGCATGACTTCAAAAACATGCCCCAAAAGTATGCAATCAGTTGCTATAGCCTCAGCGAAGGCGGTAACCGCTGGATAAGAGCTGAAGTAGTCGCCGTTGAAGTTCTAGTTAAGGTCCTTGGTACTACCCTTGACAAAGCCTGCTTTATTCGAGAACGCATGCGAGTTGAAGTTGAACGGATTATGCACCTGTACAGCAGGTTAGGCCCGCTTTGGGACCCGGGCACGGGAATACAGCACCGCAGAGTCATACCTGGCTTGATTGATGTAGCTGTAACTCAGACATCCAATAAAACCGATGATTCGACTTTTGCAAGAGTCACTGTCCAAGTCAAGTGCAGTTATTTTCCTAAGAAATTGTGGGTTGCAAAATGAGGGATACAATGAATAAAACTAACGCCCAAATGGGAGGCGGCAACTAAATGCCCGTCTACGCAGGCGCCACCTCTAAATTCAACTACATCTTAGAGGACTACTTAGGCGCTCCACTGCCAGAGAACCCCGTTTTTAAAACCCTAACCGCCGACGACATAGAACCAGCCATAGACCCCTCACTGGTCAAGATTAGAGGATGCGGCACCCGCGATTTAGTTGCCCTCAAACGAGGATTGCTCAAAGCCGACCTCAAAGTAGCTTATCCGCTTCCCTCAGATGACATCATGAATTTTGTGCACCATGTCGTCGATTGCTTCGCGCTCACAGTATCGGTTCTAGATGAAGGCCAAGACGAGCTTGTCGATTTACTATATACCGGTTCAAGAATCGACAAAGCAACAATCTCATGCTCAATGGAAGACGTGCTTCGTGCAGAATGCGATCTAATGTCCCAAGATGTGACGGGCGCTTCTGCTAAACCTGCTGGCGCAACCTACAATTTGCTTAGCGGCGCCGTTTCTTGGGAGGACATTGCAGTTCTGAAAGGCAATGCTGACGGTTCCAATTTGTCGCCTTTTGAAGTGACAACTGACTGGAAATTCACCATAGCAAACAACCTAAAACGTGTCGGCGTGATTCGAGCTAGCAACCCAACAAAGCCCAAGTATATCGTGCCAAGACACAGAGACCTATCGGGTGAATTAACCTGCACTTTTGAAAACAAAGACCAATACTATGCAGCAGCCGATGGCTCATTTAGCCTCAAGTTCGATTTAAGCGCTGGCAAGTATTTCCTTTTCAAGAACTGCCAATGGGCAAACGTAAGCTCTGTTCGCCGACCAGAAGACATCATCTCCATGAAATTGGGCTTCACTGCAGAATCTTTCACTGATAGCGAGGTGACCTAATTGAACAGCGAAGTTTTAGACCTCGATAACAGATTTGGCTCTGAATTCGCAGGCAAATACGTCTTAAAAGAGATAACATGGGCTAAGCGAAACCGCATAATCCAGAAGCATACAAAATACAACAACATCACCGGCGAAGTCGTAAGCAGTGATTTTCTTGCCATCCAAGCTGAAACCATAATGGCTAGCATGCATGGGCAACCCGAAACTAAACCCATAACATTGCAAAAGTTGCTTGGCGACGAGGAAGGTATCTCGATCGAGCTTGGCGAATTGCTATCCAAAGTCGTCAATAGGCTTAATGGGTTGTCTCATGAGGATTTGCGTTTTTTATTAGCGCAATTAAGCGAGGAAGACCGCACCCAACTCTTAGCGAGTTTAGGCTATGCAAAGAATTCGGCTGGACCATCACCCAACTCAGACGTCAACCCGCAAGAACCGTCCAGTCCTTCCTTGTAATCCTCAACGAAATGGACGCTATGGTCGAAGAAGAAAAGCGCAAAGTAGAGAGGGAAACAAGAAAACGGTAGAAATTGACTGCGACGTCACAGGATTAGTAGAGTTTGGGGATGCTATGCTTAGGCTTGACCCTGCCCTGCAGAATGCCGTCTACCGTTATTTAGTCACTTGGGCTAACGATGTGCAAGCATTAGCAAGACAACTTGTCCCAGTAAAGACAGGCTACCTAAGAAGCACAATCTACGCTGTAGTCAAAGATTGGCTGGTAAGTATCGGCGCTGAAGCAACCTACGCTTACTTTGTGGAAGCTGGCACCCGATACATGCAAGCTAAACCCTACCTCTTTCCCGCATTACAAGAATACCTACCCCAACTCGAACAAATAATCATCGAGTCAATTGAAAGCGCCAAAGTGGAGGCTGGCCTGACATGAGCATGCGCGACATCAGCATAGCCGTGCGAGCAGAGAACCGAGCCTCATCGGTTTTTCGCTCCATCTCCTCTGACGTTATCAATTTGGGCGTTTCTTTTGGCGCCCTAGACTCACAGACTGGCAGATCAGTCATGCAAATTTTCTCGGTTATTCGCGTCATGACTTCGCTGCATGCTATTCTGATGACTGCCACTGCAACCCAGACAGCCCAAAACGCCGCCGTTGCTGCAGGCGCTGGTGTTCAAAGCACTTTGGCGGTTTCAACTACTGGCGCCATGACTGCTCAAGTGGCTCAAAACACCGCGACACAGACAGGCATCATATCACAGACGCTTCAAGCTGTTCGCTTGGGAATTTCTGCTACAGCTCATGCGGTCTATAGTGCGGCTGCTTGGGTTTCAACTGCTGCTCAAAATGCACTAAACATTAGCTATGCAACCTTTCTGGCCCTAACCGGAGTTGGGATCGCTGTCATTGCTGCCGCAGCGGTCGCAATGTTTGCTTTTTCTAAAAGCATGGATTCGGCGACGAGTAGCGTTAAGACATTTAACGCCGCCAATATTTCAACGCCCCAGCACGTTAGAAGCATAACCAGAGCCGGCGAAGAATCCGTAAGCTCCATGAGCAGCAACATTGGAGGCAACGCATCGCTTCGCAGAGGTCTTGAGTCGCCTTGACGTCTTTTACGGTCCATGTTCAGGACCAACATGGGAACCCAATTGTGGGCGCTAACGTCGCAGTCGTTGATTATCTCACGGTTGAAGAAGGGCTAACCGATGGGAACGGCGATTACGTTACAGGGGATTTGGCGTTTCCGACGCCTTTTCTTGGCAGTCAATGGTATGAAATCTTTGCCGGTTACTGGACAGCGACTAATACCGCTTCTCAACTTGCAGCTTGGGATACACCCCAACCAATAGTCCTTGTGCTTAACCTCTACGAGGGGCAAGGACAAGAAGGCGGGACAGGCACCAAAACCCTAACAATCACCGCCATTGGCCAAGAATGCAATCACATAATAGCCATAAACGTTGGGCAACAAACCTCGGTAGTCTTTGCCAGCTTTCCAGCAACACTCCATTTTAACCCCGAAGACCAAATCAGCTTAGAGGCTTTTCCACAATCAGGCTACACCTTTGATGATTGGGGTGACGGAAACAATGCTAATCCATACGTTTGGTATCCTGGCAGTGATGCATCCGTTACGGCCAATTTCCACTACGTCGGGTTGCCGCCCACTAGCACCGAGCAGGTAATCAACGTTCCAAAACCAGTAGTTGTTTTTGGCAATATCTTCGTTCCAGAGACCGACATAATCGAATGTACGGTTCATTTGGGCGCCACAAAAGAGGTAAGCAGCTTTGAAGTCAAACTCCAGAATTGGGGCAAAAAATACAGCCAAAGCGGCTGGTTACCCATCCAACTGGGAGCAACTGGAGGAATCGGAATTTGCCGCATCCCCTATAACCCAAACGTGCTACCCATGATTTCGCTCAAAGTTGAGCACATAGAGTACCAAGTCACAGGAACAGAAACCTATGCCCTCATAAGCGGTAGATGCTGGGGAGAGCGGCTATTTCGCCGAACAGTCACCAAAAAATACGTCAACTGCAAAGGCGAAACCATAGTCAAGGATCTACTGGACAATTACGTGGGAATCAGCCATACACGCAATGGCTATGAACTCGTCGAGAATACAAGCACCACCTATACAGAACTTGATTACAACGATACCCCCGTTTGGGACATACTGCAGTACATTGCACAGTCAGCGGACTACAACGGCGTAATCGGTTTTGATTTTAGAGTTGCTCCAGATGGGCGATTTGAGTTTTTCCGCAAAAACAGCCGAAGCGTCGTTGCCGACTTAACCGACAGTATAGAGGAAAGTACCTACAGCAAAGACATCTCTGCAGTGCGAAACAAAATTACTATTTGGGGAGCGTCTGACAAAAGCTATCCTCTCGATAAAGACGGCTTCACAGAGATACTGCATCCACCCTACGGTGATTGGACTTTCGCTGGAGGCTCGGGGGGCTCAGGAAACGTCGCACAGGATAGTACAAACAAAGCGTTCGGAACAAGCAGCGTCAAAGTTCACCTTGTAAACGATTGGTATGGAATGGCAAAATTCACCTTCAAAGCAGGGATGGAACCAAATTGCGAGTTATTTCCCACGCTTAATTTATGCCTCTATATTCCAAGCACGTTTGAAGGTTCCGGGGTGGCAATTAGCTTAATCGACGATACTGGAAAGCAAATGGTTGCTAAACCCGGTGTCGCGCATGACGCTCAATGGAACCAGGTCTCGCTTAAAGTCGGCTCCAAGTATGCGGATGAATGGCTACCCGGTTATGGTCAATCAGGGTTTCATTGGAACAAAATTGTAAGGGTTCAAGTTTCAATAAATATTCATCAGGATTTAAGCCCTGGAAACGGCGATTACTGGATAGATGGTCTATACTTCGGCGGTATGCGTTACTGTGCGGTTGTTGAAGACTATCCTAGTCAAGCGCTCTACGGACTCCGAGAATTCGTTGACACAGATGACGAATTGTACAGCGACAACGAATGTAACCTTAGAGCCCAAGCAATTCTTGATTATATGAAGGACCCAGCTGAGCACCTAACTGCTAAAAGTTCAGTTATCGACTACGGCACGACTTTAATCCTTGCAGGCGACAAAGTTCACGTAGAGCTGCCAAACGAAAACATAGACGAAGATTTCCGTGTTATTAGTGCAGAATATTTTGTGGATGGGCAAACCCAAGAATTAGAGATAACGCTTGAGCTTGGCAGAGAAGCCGTACTGCTAGCCGACTATATGTATGCACTTAAATCAAAAATCAACAAAGTTAATCGATTAAAGGTAACCAGTTAAAAGAAATTATTGGATGAACCAAAGAAAAAAACGGTTTGAAATTATCATCATATTTGTTGGGGCATTGGGGTTTAATCAGACGCCAGAAGATATCACCGCATTTCCATTTTTGGTTCCTTCCTTCCGTTATTGTACCAAACTTAGCAATTGCAAGAGCATTAGCAAGAAAAGTTTACGACTCGTTTGCCAAAAATTATAATAATAAATATAAGCGAAGAGTTAAGTCCCCAAGAAGGTTTGCTTAGTTGCTTGACATCCCTATCAGAAAAGAGGAATTAAGCAGAAGTTACCTCAACGCTGTTTGTGCATACAAGGGCATTTCTGTTACACGCCCAGAGCATGATTATGATAGCGTTGATGTAATTATGAGAGCAACGTTAACTCGTGACAATAACCCTTTTGTTACCCAAATAAATGTACAATTAAAAGCCACTTCACAAGAGTTGGGACAAGATGTGACTGGCTTCAATTTTGAGCTTCCTATGAAAAACTTTAATGATTTGCGCAGAGGTTCAGCTAACCCAATGATGCTTTGTGTGTTAAGGCTTCCAGCTGAAGAGGGGCAGTGGGTTACTCACTCAATCAATGAACTAATTTTGCGAAATTGCATGTATTGGCTCGACGTCACAACATGTCCATCTAGCAATAACACAGCAACCGTGACTGTTCGTATTCCTTGGGCAAACACCCTTACGCCAGAGAAGGCGCTTGAACTAATGACAAAAGTTGCGGAGACTGGTTTTCTTTGATTTATACCGCTGACTTTTACGAAATAGCTGGAAAAATTAAGAACACTGAAATGGCAAAGTATCTCAGGGATTTAGAATGGAAGGAAATCCCTAATAAAAGGGCAAACGTAAAGGTTTTCCAGATTTTCAAAGGTAAAGAGCTATACCAAGCAGATATTCCAACTAACAGAGATTTTAGCGATTACAAACTTGCTATATACAGGGCTGTAGAACAAGTTGCTAAGTGGTCAAATAAGAGTACTGAGCATGTTCTCTTAGAATTGTTAAACCCGCTTTCAGATATTTTCCAATTTAGAGTAAAAGAAGCACAAGAAGAGTCTGGGACAATAAGGGTTGAGGATGCAGTCAAGCTATTTGAAAATGCCAAAAAAATTGTGACTGCTGCGGCTATGGACTTGTACAAGCCAAGCCAGTACCACTTAGGCAGACCTGATGCAACCAGCCAAGAACTTGTCAACAATTGCAGGTTTGGACAAACAGAAATCGGTTCTTACGTAGTATCGTTAGTTATTCCATTCACAAAAGAGGCAGAAGACGGCAAGTTAGTTCAAATGAACCTTTACATGGAAGAAGCTGAAAAAGCCAACTCACCGACACGGCTGGTCGCCAAAAAGATTATGACTTCAATTCAAACAGTCAGGCAAGCTATTGATGATGGAACCTTAACTGAAAAGATGAGTCCACAACCAACAAGAACTGAACCGCCACCTTCAATTAGTGCCAATTTTTTAGAAGCTTTAAGTGCCATTGGCATAGATAAAGAAGGCTCTGAAGTTGATATAACGGTAAGATGGGCTCCAACAGTGAAGAGCAATAGAGCTGAGGTTGATAGTGTTAAGTTCACATACGATGATAATTCGCCCATTCAAGCAGTCGTGCAGTCGATTAAGAGCAAACGTGCTGATGAGGAAGAATTTGATGGCAAAATTAGTTTACTAAAGGCTATACCTAACGCTGAAAATCGCAAAGAGGGAGAGGTTAAACTTGTTTACCTTGACAAGGATAATAAGAGAAAAACAGCAAAGGTTGTGCTTAAAAAAGAAGATTATCACGTGGCTCTTGAAGCACATGACCTTGGAAAGTCTGTTAGGGTAATTGGCAGGTTATCAGGGCAGAAGTCAAAGACCATTGAGTATAGCAGATTCATTGTTTATGGGCTTGATGATTACGCATAGCCCTCTCGTAAGACGAATGTCATATGTATATTGCCAACTATGAAAGAAATTAGCCTCATTATTACAGTTTTTCACTGTTAATTTTAACCTGTTATTTTTTCGCAAGATTGCTTTTTACAATGTTTTCCTCCGTAGGTTATGGGTGTCCTGTTGAGTAAGCAAGTGTTAAAGCTCATAGAGAACGTTAAGCCGGGCGATTTAATCGCTGTGGATTGGTGTGATGCCTCTGTGGGTAAAAGCTCTGGTTCTGGGTTAACTATAGATGTCCCAGTTAAAAGTTGGGGCATATATGTTGGCTTGATAGGCGACAAAATAAAGCATATTGTGATTGCTCAGAACAGTTTCCGCTATGCTGATGGCTTGTTCGATTTAGACTACACCGCCATACCTGTCGGTTGGGCATTAGGAGTCACGGTTTTAGTCAAGGAGCACATTCCAACTGATTCGGCTAGCAGGCTGGTCAATAGTTTTATGATGGGCGGGCATCGCTCATTGAATCGTCCAAGAACTTTTCGAAGGGCGCTCGCGCAGCGGAGGTTGAGTATCGATGGCAGACCCCATTAAACGTGCCTTGACCAGAAGACGCTTTGAGAGAGGCCGCCTCATCGTCGAGGAACCCACTGCTAAGCTTGTGTTGGGCGTAAAATTCGCCATAGGCATGACGGCGTTTATGTCTGCTCTTGAGTTAGCGCATTTAGCCATTTTGCACACTTGGAACGCTGAGATTTTCGCGTCCATCACAGGATTAAGCGGCACCGTGATTGGGTTGTTTGTGGGGCAGAAAACATGACTAAAGGTAAACCTTGGCCAGTAGATGACGAGAAAAGGCTCAAAGACTGGTACACTTCAGGCATCACTGATTATGCCGTTTTAGCGTTTAGTTTAGAATTCAAGTATAGCCAAAACGCCATCTACCAAAAGCTCCTAGACTTAGGACTAATTTCAAGAGAAGAAGAAGGCGGAAAAATTTGCGCTTCTTCTTCTTTTAAAGACTTGCCAAACGAGCTTCCAAGCGTTGAAACGATGCTAAAGAAGTTAGCCGCTGCGATAGAGGCGCTCCAAGAGCCTGGCATAGATAAGTCTGAGGTTTTGCGTTTGCGCGGAATCATCGCGGGGGCGAAGGTGTATCAGGAGCGTTTTGCCGAATACGTGCGCTACCGCAAAATTGAAGCTGAATTAATGGAGTTGAGGCCAAAATATGAGGCGCTTAGGAAAAAGTCCCAGGACACTTCGTCCTAATCAGCTCTTCTCTGAGTACAACAAGCTCTGGGAGGACGTGGCAGCGGTTGAAAAATCCAGCGAAAACCATGTCGATGCCTTAAAGAGTGATGTTAAGGGCTTTTTTGAGCAGATTTTTGGCTTTACACCCTTCAAATACCAGCTTGAGTTAGCCGAAAAATTTGAGAAAAACCAATTCACCGCTGTACGCTGGGCACGCCAAACCGGGAAGAGCTTTTCGGTTTCTGCTTTGCTTCTCAAGTATGCTTGGGAGCATCCTGACAGCTACATAGCAATTGTAGGTCCAAGCTGGCGCCAAACCAAACTCAACATACGCCGCATGGGCGGCTTTTGCCGAAAGCTTCCACAACAGCCTGGCCTACACGTCCAAAAAACAAGAATTACGTTACCAAACGGCAGCATGATTGAAGCCTTCCCAAACAACCCCGACACAATCAGAGGCCCAACCTTCAAAGTAATCTGGATCGAAGAAGCAAATTTCGTTCCTAACGACGAGGAACTCTATGACGCTATCCTGTTTACGCTCGGAACAACCAACGGCAAGTTAATCGCGACGTCAACACCTTGGAATACAGATTCGCTTTTTTGGAAAATGTGTAACCACAAAGATTATTCCGATTTTGCGCGGTCGCATGTTCGGTGGAGTGATGCGCTTGAACCTAATGGTCCTCTTAAGCCCGCTATTGTTGAGAAGATTAAGCGTCAGTTCGGGGATGACCCGCAGC
>JBNIDO010000011.1:0-48726 GCA_050108095.1 Bathyarchaeia archaeon | reverse complement strand
TTTGTCATGTACTGCGACCAATGCCAAGAAAGAGACTTTTCAGCGCGCATCTTGGATGCTATAGAGTTTTCGAATTACCAGTGGGCAAAGTAGCTGCCCCAGTGCCTTGTTCGAGTGAACTCTGAAGGGGATGTGTGGGTTCTGGTTGTTTTCTGATGGCTTTTGTTGTATACCAAGCCACCCAAATCGACAACACAGACAGACCAAAAAATACCCCTTCAAACACCAGCGGCGAATACTGCGCAAAGGGCACCAAGAAATCGATAAAGCCCATTGGCAACGCGATTAGGAACAGTTTTCGCTTGTGGTAGAGCACCGCCATAACACAGAGGTAACCCCAAGCTATGTGGATAAGCATGGAGGACATGCGCTCCCAAACGCCAATTCCCACGTTGCCAAGTGCCACAACGTTGGATGAGAAGAGCCCCGGCGCATTTAGCTGTAGTTGGTCATAGACTGTCTGCGCTAATGGTCCTCCGCCTGAGAGGATAAAGTAGTAAGAAACCAAGTTGACAAGTGATAGTGCGCCGAGCAAACCAGCGTTTTCCCAGAAGGCCAAACCTGAGCCGTATGCTTCGGCGTCTTTTCGGCTGAGGTTGCCATGTTTAGCCGCCAAGTAAGCTACCAAATAGGCTAAGCCCACCTCAAAAACCATCGTTTGAACCCCATAGTAGACACCTAAAACCGCATCGCCCGCTGGCTTAACCGCATCAATGGTTGGAATCTGCACTGCATACTTGAGTGCAATCGCCACGGCATAAGCAACCAACGTGTATAGCCAAACTGTTGAGTGGAAACGGCGTTTCTTGTACCAGTAGAGCATCAGTGCAACAGATATAGCTATGACGATTACGGGTTGGAGGATGTAGAAGGGGTTGATGTTTTCCATAGCATCGGTTAACTGGGTTTGTGCTTAAAAAATTTGGGTTAATCGCTTGTTTTTCTTTGGGTGGGTGTTGTGCTTTGCGGGGTGCCACAAGAATGCAATTGGGTGCGTTTGCTTTTTGCTGCTGCAATGCATTTCTTTGTCTGTTATGGTGTGGGAAGTGCATTTTTCTCCACACGCCATACATGGCTCCATGCAGAAGCCGATGGCATGTGAGTGTGAAAATATGTTGAATAATCATAAAAACTGCTTGTTTGATGTGTTAGGAAAATCCGACAGAGAAACCCGCAAAGAAGTGAGGCTGCGTTTATGCTGGCAGAATAGGGATAAAAATAAGGGTTATTTCCAGCCGCCCTCAGACCAACGGTAAAAGCTGGTCGGCGTGATCTTTATGATGGGCAAGTCGCCTTCTTTCCAGCCGCCTTCCTCAGTGCGGTACTCAGGAAACTTTTCTTTGAGCAAGTCGTGGGCATAGCGGTATTCTTCGCCGTTCCAGAGCACCTCTGCTTCGCCTTGGATGCGGATGCCCTTGGCGACTGACCAGTTTTCGCGGTCATAATCGTCGATAACAAGCGAAACCTGTGGGTTAGCATCGATGTGTTCCAGTTTGGGAGTGTCTGGTTCAGAGGCAAAGTAGAAGAAGACACCGTCAAAAACCGGCCACACAGGCCTAACGACGGGTTCACAATCCTCCGTTGCTGTTGCTAAGCGTCCAACTGGCAATTTATGTATGAAGGCTTTATCGGATTTTGACAGTTTGATTCCCATTTAACCACCGACTTACGATCTGAACAAGTGCAAGAGAATAGTTAATTTGGTCACCCTTTTAAAACTTAATGCTTGCGCTCCATCTTTATGCGCCTTTTAAAACTTAATGCTTGCGCTCCATCTTTATGCGGTATAGAACCACTTGAGGAGGCATCGAAAAGTCAACTGAGCGCTATCTCAACGTTTTTTCCCAAAAAGAACAACCACCGAAGCAGCGGTGATAACGATAAAAAGGCAAACAGCAAACACCACCCCAAAAAGAACGCCACCTTCATTGATAAGCAGGGTGTCTCCATGTTGATGTAGAACAGCCCTAGGCGTAGCCAGAACAGTAGATACGGGAACCATAAGCGATGTCGGTATCGGCTCAGGATTGACGACAAAACATGTTCGCACGCTACTCAAGAAGTAGCCTACCTGATAGAAGGGATCCATTGATCCATCGGCTAAAACACGGTATTGCTCGCAATTTCCCGAAAAAGGCACCTCAGGTTTAGTTGGGCTTAAACCATCTGACCCAGGAACCAGCAGTACCCAATCGCCAGGCGTGGCTTCACAGTAGTAAAAGCTTGTTGTGCTACAACCGTTTTGGATGACAAGTTCGGCACCCCTCTCTGAGGTAGGCAGCGGAAGGTGGGAGATGTCGTAGAATTCGGCGGTGGCGGATTTTTGCGACATATTCGCTGCGACTCTTGCCTCAACATAAACAGTGTTTTCCCCATCTGTGAGCGCGGTTCCGTTGAGGCATTGCCTTTGGATAGTGATTAAACGGGATAATTCATAGTGGAGGAGGGTTTGGTTTGTTCCTGCTGTGAAGACGATTTTGCCGCCGTGTAGCAATGGGTCGTTGGGGTCGCCATAGTCGATGTTTGGGGAAGCATCAACAAAAGTGAGGGTTGCCAGAGAAAGGAATGCCAAGATCAAGAAAGACGCCGTTATTTTACGGATTATACCCGCTGCTGGTGTTTTACGGGTCATTTTAGATCCAAGTGGTGTGTTTAGGGGTTTTGAAATTTAAGATTTGGCTAACTAACCAGAAAAACCGGTAAAAAGGGGCTATTTTTGACAGTTAGGGCAAAGAAACACTTGTCCACCGCCAAAACTCAACTTCTCCACCCCTACACCACACGCAGGGCAAAGCTGGCCTCTCATATTGGACCCCATCGCCGCTACATAGCCGCCCCTTTGCCATAGAGGTCAACAAACTGGTCCTTGCCGCCCAAACGAATCCGCTCCCGAACGACAAACTGCAGAGCATCAAAAAGCGCTCGCTTTTCGGCTTCAGTGAGTTGTGAGGCTTTCCTTTTCGGGTGAAGACACGCTCGGTAGATTATGTCTTGGAACGCACTGTTTCCCAACCCGACAACCACAGCGTCTTTGCCCACCAAAACCGTTTTGAGGTTGACTTTTTTGTCCGCTAAGTCTTGTGAGAAGCGTTCAAAAGTAAAGTCATCCTCGACTGGCGAGGCAGTGGCAGAGAAATCCCTGCGGTAAACGTAGCTGTTTTGGAGTTCGTCGTCAGCGTGCTCTTGTATGATGCCCATTCCCGTTAAAGTTACCGTCAAAGCGGATTGGTCAGTAAAATTCAGTTTTAGGGTGAACTTGGCTGGGGCAGCGGTGGCTTTGGGGTGGGTGAGGATTACGCCGCCGTACTCGGGCGCTAAGAGCAGGTTTTGGCCGCCGCTGAGTTTTATGCGAATAGTGTTGCCTCTAGAGGTGGCGGATTCGATTTTGCAGCCGATTAAGCGGTCGAAGTCTGAGAGGTACATGTTTATGAAGCCCAATTTTTGGTAGTTGGCACAGTTCTGCAGCTTCCAAGCTGCAACCTTTTTTCCTGATAATTCAGCTTTGAGTTGTTTAGCTAGTATGTAGGCTTCGGGGAGTTCCACACTCACAGTTTTGCACCGATTGTTGTTGGGTCTGTGTTAACTTAACTTTTTCTAAGCCTCAACCGTTGCCTCAGCCGGGGTCTCTGCGGTGACGCCGTTGGTGTGCTCCCGAATGACTAGGCCGTCGCGCATTTCAAACACCCGGCTAGCCATGTTGGCGACTGAGGGGTCATGGGTGACAACGACGACGGTTGCGCCCTCATGGTTTGATAGGTCACGAAGCGCCCGCACCACTTCTTTGCCTGTTTTCGAGTCTAAGTCGCCTGTGGGTTCATCCGCCAACACGATGGAGGGTTTGTTGGCGAGGGCGCGAACGATGGCGACGCGTTGCTGTTCTCCGCCGCTGAGCTCGTCAGGACGGTGGTTAACGCGGTCAGCCAATCCAACCATTGCAAGAAGCTCTTTAGCTCGTTTCTCACGTTCTTTTGTGGGTACACCAGCTATGAGCATGGGTAACTCGACGTTTTCAAACGCGGACAGCACGGGGATTAGGTTGTAGAATTGGAAGATGAAACCGATGGTGCTTCGTCTCAGTTTGGTTAGGTCACGTTCTTTTAGGCTGGTTAGGTCGACGTTGTCAATGTAGATTTTGCCTTTACTGGGCTTGTCTAAGACGCCAATGAGGTTTAGCAGCGTAGTTTTGCCTGAACCTGAAGGCCCAATGAACGCGACAAACTCGCCTTTATTTAGCTGCATGTTTATGCCTTTTAATGCGTGAACCTTGTTTTCGCCGAGTCTATAGGTTTTTTCAACTTCAACAACTTTAACCGACAATTTAAATCTCTCCTAAAAAATCTTGTTAGCGCAGAATACTATACCAAATAATCATTAGGTTGTTTGACCTAAAAAACTTTGAGGATAAAAAGATGAATTCGATGAGCATCGCCCGCTTAGAAGCCCTCTTTATCTTGGTATTTGGGCTTGCACACTTCGCCATTCCCTTTTTGCTGCCGCCCAACTTTGTGGCGGAAACAGTGGTTTTTGGGTTTTTGCGCATCGCAGATTTTGTGCTTCCCGGATGCTTCGCCGTCGCCCTCTCAGCCATCGCCTACTATGCCACAAGAAACATTGTGCCTGCAGCGGTGTTGGCGTTTCTCTATTTAGGCGGTATCACCTTCCATTTGCTTTACCTTTTGGGCGTGTTTCCCTCGGTGCTCACAGTGCCTTCGCCGTGGATTAGTGTTGGCGGCATAATCATCGATGTACTTTCCGTGTGGGCAATCTTTGATTACTACCGCCGCGTCCGCCACCTCAGCCATTTTAGCTTCGGATTGCCTCAACAATGTTCTGTTTAGACGCCTTGTTAGCAGGATAGAGGGCGCTGATAACTGCCGTCGCTAAAGCGATTGCCAAAGTGATTGCCATAGCGTCGTAGGGTATCATAAACGACATCGGGAAACCTTCGAGGCGCATGTAGCTGACGGTGACTCGGTGGAACATCAAGCCCACCACGATACCCATGATGAACCCGACTGAACCCAAAAAGGCTGCTTCGCCGATGATGGAAGTCACCACCTGCCCTTTGCTCATGCCCTGGGAGCGGAAGATGCCGATTTCACGTTTACGCTCAGACACATTCATAATCATAATCGCCGCCACACCGATTCCAGCGTTTAGCACCGCGAACATGACGATGGAGTAGAGGATGTAGAATATCTCATCGATAGAGCTTTGCACCCGCTGGACTGCATCGTTGTAGGTTGTTACGGTGAACTGGTATTGGTCGCCGTAGTTTGCGGTGAGGGCTGTTTTGGTTTGGTCGATATCGTTGTTGGGGTCTATTTTTACGAAGAAAAGGTTGGCGCTGTCAGTGTAGTCACTGCTGCTGTTGGGGAAGGTGGCGTTTATGTTGTTGTAGGATATGTAGGAGGCTTCTGAGAGGACAAAGTTGCCAAACGACATGATGTCAAGCCATGCACCTTGGGCGACACCGACGACAGTGTAGTTTTTCCACGCAAGGGTGGGGACTTGGTAGGTGTATTTTATGACGCCGTATTCTGAGTTGTATTCGAAGGTTTGATTCTCATATTCGATGTAGTGGATTTTCACGGTATCCCCTACAGAAGCGTTTAATGACTGCGCCAATGGTGCTGTCAAAATGATGGTTTCGGGCTCGTTTAATTGTGTGAATACGTCTTTTGGGGTGTCGTCGCTAAAAGTCATCGACATAACCCTCTGATAAGAAGCAGTGTCAATGGCAAGCACCGTGGACGAAGAGTTCAGCGGCGACTCCACAGCGTCATTCTGCAGTATGGTTCGATCAGGCGCCACCATCACAGGCGTCGTCACATTCACCCCTTCCACGCGGGTAATGTTGTCGGCGAAAGCTTTAGGCACCATGTCATCAGTCATAACGGTGAGGTCGGAACTCGAAAAAGAGCGAACAACGTTTTGCACCCCCGCCACCGTCCCAATCTGGGCACCGCCCATAACAACCACCAAACTCAAAGAAATGCCTATCAAAGCAAAGCAAATCGTGCTCCGCAACAGGTTCCTCTCCACGTTGCGGGAGATGATTTTTCGGGTTTTGCCAAAGCCTATGAGGCTGCGCTCAATCGCTGGACCCCCGCTGCGCAGTAATCCCGCGGCAAGCAATGTCACGCCTAACATGGCAACGGGCGCCAAAGCTGAAACCACGTACAAGCCGATGCCGTATTGAGAGAACATGTCGAACCAGACAAAGATGAATGAGCCAAAAACCGTCAGCGGCAACCCGATGAGCACCAGTTTTAGGGCGGTTCGTTGTTTGCCGGGTTTACGCATGGATGGGCGCAGGGCACTGATTATGGTTGTGTTGCATGCTGACAGCGAAGGGAAAAGTCCGCCGATCATGACTGTGAGCAAACCTGCGCCTGCTCCGAGCATGAGGTGTTGCACTGTGGTGGGGGGGAAAGATAGTTGGAAGGTTATGCCCGGCGAGAAGGGCTCAAAAATGCGGGTTGTGAAATAGCGGAAAACATCTGTAATGAACAATCCGCAGACTACGCCGATAGCGACGCCGACCACTCCTAGGATGAGGCTTTCTGAGAAGAAAATCCAAAATACCTGACCCGTCGACGCGCCCTGTGAGCGCAAAATCCCTATTTCGTGGGTGCGTTCGCCGATGTTCATGTACATGGTGTTTAAGACAATGACTATGGCGACGCAGAGAGCCATAACCGACATAATCTGCAAGCCACTCTGCAGCCCCGAGGTGGCTCTGCTAACGATGCTAAGCAGGCTTTCTTTGACGGGGTTAACGATGTAGTCACTGCCTAGGCGCCCGTTTAGGCTGTTGACTACGGCGCTGGTTTGTTGGGAGTCGCCGAGTTTTACGCTGACGGCGTTAATTTGGTTGCTACAGTTGAGCATGTTTTGGGTTTTAGCTAAATCCGTGTAGATTCGGTAGCCGCTGTAGCCTTGGCCGAAGACTGCGCCGTACTGTTTTTCGAATTCGCTGGCGTGGTAGAGGCCGACGACTTTTAGGGTGTAGTTGTAGGGTTTAGTGTCTGGGTAGACGCCCGTGGTTACTTGTATGTGTACGGTTTGTCCGATGGTGTAGTTTAGGCGGTCGTCTACTACTGCTTCGAAAGTGTTTGTGGATAGTTGGCGTTGGCCGGTGATGTTCATGGCGTCGGTGTTTGCGTAGTCGAAGTCGGACGTTGCGTTAATGCCGACGAGTGTGGTGCTTGCCCAGCCGTAGGGTTCAGAGACGTTGGCGATGCTGATTAATCGGCCATACGAGTCCGCCACGCCCTCGGTCCCGTTGACTGTGCCCAAAACAGTTTGGTTAAAGGGCAAGTTGAGTGCGGAACGCACGCTGATGTCTACGTTGCCGATGGCTTCGTTAACGGTTAAGCCGAACTGGTTGTAGACGCTGTCAAAAGCTATGTTTACGCCCACGATTAAGGTGACGCCTAAAATGACGGCTAGAACTGTTAGGGCGTTTCGTAGTTTACGTTTGGGAATGTTACGTAGAGCTATAGAAGTAAAAGACAAAAAAGCAGCCTCTTTACCGCCATAAACTTTGGCACTTTAGCGGTAATACATTGAGAGGGGTTTGTGGTATATAAAACTTAATTACTACCTCTGTATATAGTATATCACACGTGCAAGGCATGTTCTGAATCAGGTACAGCTAAGTTTTAGCTTGCACGAATAAGGAGCGGCTTTTTAGGAGATGTTAACCGATTTTAAAATAAAAACATACGATTTTCTAGCACAACGTGAATATTTTAGAAATAGGCACCTCAAAAAACAATGGCACGCCATAGCCATGATAGGCGAAGAAGGCGACACCGTCGAAACGGCGAATCGCTGCCCAACATGGTTTGGCTCTATTGTTTCAAGTGCAAAAAACTATTTTCTGCGTGGCGGCGGCGTCGGCGGAATAGTCGACTTAGCTTACCCCATGTCTAACCCCATGTTTGGCGACTTATTTGTCAGTCACCTAAAAGTGGGAAAAACCGACGCCAAGTTAATTCCGAGTTTTGTGCCACTGGCAATCACCGAAGTCAAGAAGTTACCCAAAAGTGTAGTGGTCTCCTACAAGGGCATCGGAGGCGCACCCGATTTGATACGTCTCTTTTCAAGCGGGGCAATTCGCTGTACAGAGCACCCCGCTAACCCACACGGCAGAGCCTTCGACACCGAATACCAACTGTTCAAAAAAGTTGTAATCGCAGTAGACGACACCGACTCATCAGCCAAAGGCGCCACATTCAACACTGCACTACAATTAGCATCCGTACTGGACAAGGCATCCAGCGATTACCGTTTCCTGCGGCTTACCCTATCGCTGAATTGGCCAGCTAATCCCGCTAAAACCACAAACAACGCATCCTCAGCCTTAGTGTTCGCTGTTACACCTGGAAAAGAAGACCAGCTTGCACGGGACTTCGAACGCCTAATCCGCAAATACACCATCTCAAAAGAAACCGGCATGGTAGTCTCCAAAAAGGTTCGGTCGCCAGAGAGTCTCAAAGAGTACTCGCGCAAGGTCAAGCGTCAGCAAGTCACGGTTTCCGAAGCATACAAAGCAGCAGAACAGGCCGGAGTAAAAATGATTCCCATAACTGGGGAGCGAGGCTTAATCGGTGCGTTGTCAGTCGTCGGTTTAGTTGATGATGCCGAAGAGGCTCTTACGCCGGTCAAGGAGTATGCGCCTGCGGTTGTGATGGCATGAGGTTTCCAAGGGGCAAATGGATAGCAGCAGCCATAATCTACCTCTCATGGCAAGTAGCGTTTGCAATAGCCATTTCACCCCTAGGTTTTGGAGTCCTCACCGCAGAGCAAATGGGCTTCACCCTGAACACGCTCTGGATGGGGCTCTTAGTAGCCGCAGTAGTTTTAACCCTCACTACCCTGCTTGCACGAACCAACCTAGCCTACGGCTTATACGTCAAAGGCTTAAGCTACATCAAAACCCGAGAAGAATTCGACAAATTCTGGACAACCTCACTACGCGGATGCGACGATGGCTTAATCGCTGAAACACATTGGAGTGGCGTCGTGCTTCCCCTTTTCCTGTTAGGCTTCATCGCCTTAGGCATACCTTTCATCGCAGCCGCAGGATTAGCGATTGTTGCACGTTGGGCCACTCACGTCGGCGCCCACGCCCTATTTCCCAAAGAAAAAAATGGAGCACGCATGTTCGGCGGCTTAAACTTCATCGCCAAAGGCTTAGCCTACGAAGACACGGTGGCATCTATCAGCTTCTTGATTTCAGGCAACATCATTGCACCGATTCTTCTGCACCATTTGGGCGCATACATCTCCACATTCGCGGGAAACAAAGAGCGCATCGCTAAGCAGCTAGGTTTATAGCTGGAGGGTTGGGGTTAAACCAAAAACTTGCCGCCCTCGTCATAATCATGTTGGCGTTCAGTCTTTTGGTAGTTTACCCGCCCCCCGTAGCAGCACAGCCAGGCAACACAGTCAATCTACAACTCAGTTTCCACAACTATGCGCTACTGGTCCATGACTCTAACAACTCCCTATACGTCTACGACGGAGCCGACGGAGCAGCACCAAACCAAGCTGCCGCTACCCAAACCACCGTGGACTCGCAGATTTCAGGAGAAAGGTCCGGTTTCGCCTACTGGTCAGCCGTCGTCATTTGGGCTGCCAAGCTGCCCATGGACCTGCACGTGAAAGGCAATGTGGAGGTGCACGCCTACATAAGCAGCACCTTCAAGCTCAGTGGGTTATTCAGCGGCGGAGGATACGCCATGGGCTTAGTTGACATCGACGAAAACAACAACGAAGTCAAAGAGTTTCTTACTGAGGCACCCTACACCATAGGAGCCAACCCTTTCACAGCCACTCCATCCCAGTACAGCCAATCAGTCAACGTCGACTACGTTTTCCAGAAAGGGCATTACCTTGGCTTCGTCGTGGGCTTAGGTGCAACCTCGCAGGGTTTTTCGGCAACGGTGTATTTTGGCTCGCAGGAAAGAAACTCCGGGGCAACCCTGCCGGTAGTGGACACGATGACAATGCAAACTTTCACCGTGGCTGGTCAAGCGATTTCGGTTGCAAGCGACTCCGCGGTTACAAATTTCCATTACGATTCATCTGGGCACAGCTTAAGCTTCAATGCACAGATGATCCTAGCCACAACAGGCACCTGCACAGTAACAGTACCCAAAACACTCATGCAAGTCCCGTTCATAGCAGCATCCGGCACACAGCCATTAACATTGGCTACCCAAGAAAACGCCACCCACTACCAGCTATCCTTTACGCACAGCCGAAGCACGGAGGTAATAGAGATAACTGGTTCAGCGCCAGCCCCAACAACGACCTCATCAGCCACTTCGACTCAAACAACCTCCCCCTCGCATGCCATAACGGGTACTTCAACGCCTTCTCCTTCTGTCCCAGAAATGGGTGCCATAGCAGTGTCCATATTGGTCGTCGTCTTAGCTACTGTTTTTGCCATTACCGCCATCCTCAAAAAACAGAGGGCAACTCAGTAAGCAACAGTGAAAGCTCCTCACACAGCGAAGGCTAAGTGGGAACCGCTGCGTATCTGCCCAGAAAACTTTAATTAAACTACCTTGCATTTGAATGGCTGTAATATGGCGTGCGGGATTCCCCAAGCCTGGTATGGGGCAGGCCTGCTAAGTCTGTGGTCGAAAGGCCGCGTGGGTTCAATTCCCACATCCCGCGCCATCTTATTTCCAATTAATGGAAGATGGAACTATAGGTTCTCTATTTTCTATTTAGGAAGTAGATAATATGCAGAGTTAACGCTTCTCTGGTTTAACAGGCAGGCGCTCAAGTGAAAGGGAAAACAGCACGTTTTCTTTTCGGGCACCTGGTTAACTAACTTGGTCGGGTAAAATGCTGGCAGAATTAGTTTAGATGATTCAGTTGGTAAAGTGATAGTTTGGCAGAAAGACGAATTTCCAGTAGGACAGGCAACATGCAAGCAACTGTATAGAGACTTCATGGGCTTATCGTCGGGGCTTCATCTAACACCAAACGGCAACATGATTGTGATGAATCAAAGAGTTATGTTCGTCAGCAAAGCAGGCACACTTTCTAAAAGGTACAACATCGATTACTACTCCACAAACCTAGAGGATATCACAGCTATAGCGATGGGAAAAGTAGGGCTTGTTGACACTATTGTAATCATGCAGATGAGTCAACGAATGGAATATTCGGACTTGAATGCCTTTAAACCGAGCGTTTGCTCCCTATTCCCGATTTTTAATAACGCAATAATCCAAAGAAAGAACCAAATAAGAATAGAACAAGAAAGAGAGCGCACTAAAGAGCGCATACAAATTGTCCTCGATTTTTCAGCGTTAAAAGATGCTATGTCAAAAGGTGGGTTGGTTATGACCACCTATAAGTGCCCAAATTGCAGCGGCAAACTCGAAATCCCAGAGGCAGGGCAAGTTCTTAGCTGTAGGTACTGTGGTACACCCATTAAACCAATCGACATTTTTGAAAGAATAAAGGACTTGCTTCAATAAAAAAGAAAATACCCCTTATCTCTACGGCAGGAGGGTCACCGCCTCACGTTCCAAGTTACAAACACAACCGGTCAAACACCATTAATGTCGGCTAATTCCTTCTTTAAATCTTCCAATTCAATCTCTATGTCAATCTGCCTAACCTTTAAGCCGTTTTTTCTTTTGGCTAGACTATCATCGATATAGTTACTTTTGCTTCTTATCTGCCTCAAATAATGGCGCAAAATAAACCCCAAAATACAAGCTGATGCGACTAAAACAGTCGTACTGATATATAATAGCACATAATTCAGGGCGGACAGGCTGTCAAAAAAGGCATACAAAAACTGCGCAAAGATGTTCCCCACGATGCCTATGGCTAAGCCTAAAATTAATCCTCTTGAAACCTCAATCTTCTTTACGCCTTCAGTTTCTAGCATTTCAATTCGGTCAAGTATGCTGCTGTTGAACTCTTCCTCTTTTTTTAGGCGCTGTATCTTCAGTTCGATTTCTTCTTTTCCTATCTTTGTAGAAGCCATAGTTTGCCATATTATTAAGCTTCGGCGCTTATTTTTTTCTTCGCTTGCAGAGCAATCAATTCAGTTTTCTATCAATTGAACAAAAAATCGAAAAACAGGCGGTTTTGGGTGACTACAAAAATAGAAAATGTAGTCACCTCACTTGAGCATCTGCTTGAGTGCCCTGTATTCTTTTAGCATCAAATCCAAAGTGGGACGCAAATCATGGGCTTTCTCATAAGCTTGCAATGCGGCATAGTATTCCCGTCTATTTCTTAGTTCTATGTTGAGTGGCGGAAGGTTATGTTTTAAGAGAATGTTGTTTAGCAGTATTCTGCCGACTCTGCCGTTTCCATCTTGGAAAGGGTGAACCATTTCGAACTGGTTGTGGACGACTGCAGCCAAAACAAGCGGCGGATACTCAGCTTTGTTGTCGTTGTACCAGTCAGCGAGGTCTTTTAACAGTTTAGACGCTTTCTGTGAAGGTGCACCACGGTGTATCACGTTACCATAGGCATCGGCAACCACCACTTCGACGCCTTTTTTCCTAAATTCGCCAGCAAAAGCCTTCGAATTCTTGAAAACTATGCGGTGGATATCCTTTATCAGCCCCAGAGAAATGTGCTCTTCGACGGCTCGGATGTAGTCTATTGCTTCGGAGACGCCGTAGGTTTCAGCGATGTCTTCTTTGCTTTTGCCTTCAGGCCATTTATCCTCTCTTAATATGTCTTTAACTTCTTTGGATTCGAGGTAGGAGCCCTCTATGGCATTGGTGTTGTAGGTGAAGGCTTCTTTGAATTTGTCCCAGTCGAGGTCTGAGAGGTGAAGCACCTGCAGTTCGCCTCGGGCTTCGAGCGTTTGCAGTTCTTCGGATTCGGATGGGGAAAGAGCGGTGAAGTAGGGGTCTCTTATGGCTTGGGCTGCTCTGATTTTTTCTTTGAGTTTTGCTTCGGCGTCGGCTTTTTTTGATTCGAGTTCTTGCGGTGTTAGGTTTGTGCCTAGGTAAACGCTGGCTTTTTTTACTTTATTCCCTGCGCGGTATGAGTGTGCGAGGTAGTATTTTTTTTGGTTATTTCTTTGTCTGATTTCGATGTGCACAAACAAAATAATGGGTGACTACAAAACTTAAGTTTTACTGTTGAGGTGACTACAAATCACCATGCAAAACAATGTAACGGCAAAACGGCTACGATTTCCGCACACCAAACAAAGCAACTAGAGGCAGCCTCCACAACCAAACAGCAACCCAACCCACAACCCCACTTAAAAACACAGCCGCCCACAAAGCCTCCAAGAAGAAGATGAGCAAGGGCGGCGCCCTCTTCTTCTAACACTGAAAAAACTGATGGGTGACTACAAAACAAAAACGTAGTCACCTAGAGTAGGAGCCTAAGCTGGGCTCAACGTTTTTTGCGCACCAAAACCAGCACCACCGCCACAACTGCTACCGCCGCCGACGCAGCCGCCACAATCAGCAACGCTTCCTGCGGCAATTCGGGTGCGGGTTCAGGCGTAGCCGTGGAGGAACTGGTTGTGCTGCTGTTTAAGTCGAATTCTATGTTGTGGCTACTGTGAGGGTAGCTGAAATGCAGAATCCAGCTGTCCCCTGCTGAGGAAACGGTGAAGTCTGCGGGGGCGCCGTCGATGTAGGCTTGAATCGTTGAAGCGTCAGCTACTAGGGTTTTGCTAACACAGACGTCAACGTAGCCGGTTGTTCCAGTCTCCCCTGTTACGGAAAAGCTTAACTGGGCATCTACTGAGTCAAACGCTAAATCAGCCACAGTAGAGTTCGAGTCCACGGAAAAAACAGTTTGCGATTGATTGCCACTTATGGAGGTGATAAGAACAGGAACAGCTTTGAATGCGAAGCTGGTTGTTGTACTTCCCCAGTAAGTCGCGTTAATTAGATAGTTGCCTTGAGTTGAAGGTAACCAATCAACTGAGTAGCTTCCATCGGCTAAAGTGATTGTTGAGCCAATAGAATGCCATTCTGTTTCGCCGATTTGCCGATATGAAAAGTCTATGGTTGCTTGAGGTATAGCGGCGCCGTAGACTGATAGGTCGCCGAAAACTTGTACTTCCCCAGTCGAACCTTCGCTTTGACAGTTAACCGACAATGATGACATTCCAGGGTTAGAAGCGTCAGCCGTTGGAGGCGGCAAAACCGATGAGACACCCTGCCCTGAGGCGTAAATTGCACATACAGAGTTGTCGATGTATTGTATTGACCTGACGGTTGAAGGGAATGTTATATCGTTTAAGCTTGTCCTCGCCCTTTGGACAGATAGATCAGTCATATCATTGTCTACAAGAATGTTTGGACCATGGACAATCACAGCTAACCAGTATGTGCCAGCCTGCAATGATATTGGGGATTGGAAATTTAGCGTTTGGAACTCGTCCAGTGTCAATGGAAGATGGTCATCCGCTGGTTTGCTGACGGTGCCCAATTCGGTTTGACCGATTAGTTCTCCTACTTGCCCGTTGCTGTCACTATAAATTGCAAAGCGGTAAGTGCTGTCTTCATCATTTGAGTTAATATCGTAACCGATGTACATTTGGCAGGACATAGAAGTGATTGTTGCAGCATCTTGGAGTTGGAAGTTTGAGCCAACAAAACTGTATGCATCTCCGGGTCCTTCTCCGCCATGTGCCAAATAAGGATACCCAAGGATGGGCGTATCATTCTCTGCAGCGGTAACTTGAATGGTGCCAAACGCTGTTGGCGCTGCCATTAGGATAATTAAGAGTGCTGTTAGTGGTAGCTTATTCAAGCTCGTGTAGCCCCCTTACTGTCTGGGGCAAGGTCTGTTATACAGTTTACTGATATAAAATGTTATCAGAGCCTAGCATAGTGCATGCGGGTGCCCAGCTTGCTTCTCCAACGGCAACCGAACAATAAAAGTCGTCCCCGCCCCCACTCGGCTCTCAAAGGTTATTTCGCCATCCAACAGTTCAACAAGGCGTTTCACAACCGCCAGCCCTAAACCCTGACCCTTCGCCTTGGTCGTAAACAAAGGCTTAAACATGTTAGCTTTTGCATCTTCAGAGATGCCCACGCCAGTATCACTAAGTGAAATGCAGGCGGTCTTGTCTTCTTTGATTGCTTCGATGTCTAATTTGCCTCCTTTAGGCATGGCTTGGATGGCGTTGGTTACGAGGTTAGTTATGATTCGCCTAAGAAAAGTCGGGTCGGTAACTATTACCAAGCCATTTTCGGGCTTTCGAATGGTTATGTTGGACGGTATCTTTCTGCCGCTTAGGGCGCTATTTACGATGTCCTTTACACTCACCTGCGACATTGTCGGTTTTAAGGTTCTAGTATAATCTTGGAGGTCACTTACAATCTTGTTGATGTAAGCGATGTTTTCCTCTATGGCGGCGATGCTTTCGGCTATTTCGGGGCTAATACATGTGGGGTTAACCTTGATTTCCTGTTCAATCAAGTATAGATCGCTTGTTATGGCTTGCAATGGATTGCGTATGTCATGACCCACCATGCCTGCGGTTTGGCCGATGGCTGCTAAGCGTTCCGACTCTCGAAGTTGTTTTGTACGTTCGTCTACGATTCTTTCTAGGTCTTTAGTGTAGCGTTCAAGTTGTCTCTGCAGCTCCTTGTGCATAGTTATGTCCTCGAATAAAACCACAACGTATCCCTTCTCGGGGCTGTACCCTGAAACTCTAAACCACCTGTGAAGGCTTGCCATGTAATTTTCGATTCTTGCAGGTTCCCTTTTAAGGGCTATTCTACCAAGAATACTTAGCCAATCACCTGGGTCACTCTCGATTCCGCTAATTACCTGTGTCAAACGCTTCCCCAAAATATCCGCTTTTTTTAGCCCAGTATTTGTCTCAAAAGCATCATTGACCTCGAGAAAAACGGCGTCAACTGCACGACCATACTTATCCGCGATGACTCGCATATACGCAAAACCGCTTAACATGTTGGCAAATAGTGATGCAAACTGCCTGCGGCTGTTCCCAAAGGTTTCAAACCACCTCTCAGAAAAATCGGTCCCAGCGAATACCTGCTGCCTAAGCGACAATAGAGCTATAATAAAAAATACCCCCCCTAAATAATCGGAAATTCGTCCTACCCACTGTAATGCATCTCCCAACTCGGTCGAATTGTAAGAAATAAAGAGATCCAGCGCAAACAGGGCTAAAGCCAAAGAATACCAGTAAAGCACACGAGTCCTAGTGCGCAAGTATTGATAACCAAAAACAACACTTGCGAAAACAAAAAACAGAAAGGATAAAATGACGACAAACTGCCGCAAATCCGTTGTGCCGCCCTCAACTGTAACAAAAGGTGGAGTCAGACCAGCTACTGCCAAAGCAGTCACTAACGAAACGGAACCAATCGATAACAACAAAATCAACCCAATGATAAGCCCTCTGTTTGAAAGAACCTTGGAAACAGGAGACGCTGCGGAGAGGTAAACTGCTCCAAAAACCTGCATAATCGAGGAGATCAGAAAACCTATGTTGAAGATTGTAAAGGTAGCGTTTGTTGATATTCCTGTCACCCACCCTGACAAGAAAGCTGCTAAACCGCTTGCTACTAATGCGCCGCTAAGTAGGGCAAAACTGATTTGTCCATATCTCAGAAAGCTTCTAACTGCAACTATTGCGACAAAAATGTTGGTTGCTGAAATGAATATGGCGTTGAGGGCTAGGCGGAGGTAGGGTGGGTTAAAAGCGCCCTGTTGAGTATATCCAGTGGCAATTAAAAGCAAAATAACCACCACTATACTGATAAAAATTATAAAGCCGACGTTGCGAGCGATTCTATTTTGCTTTGACACTGAAACACCTAAAAATAGCTAATTACCAATTCACTGGAACCAATAAAAGCATTATCAGTGCCCGTTTTCCTCAGCTGACCACGCTAACTATCCAGTTGCAGATTCGCTCTATACTGGTTTAAGGAGGCTTTTAGCAGTTAGCCATCGTACAAACGTTTTAATACAAAGTAGGCTCTCAGAAACATGGGAAAAACCCCCTTTTTAGAAAAAACCAGCATAAATAGCTACACGATTGTATGCTAAAGAGGCATAATATTATGTGTCTCTATTTAGATCAAAAATAATTTGGGGTTATTAGGATGTCAACAAAAAATGAAGAACCAAAAATCTTCAGAAGCAGAAAGGACAGGACCAAGTATTTTATGGAACTAACCGAAGTTAAACCCTGCCACAAAGTGAAACTAAAAGAGTGTAACACCGGCTGGGCGCAAAACGAAGAAGCAAAAATGATGGGCAAAGGAGAACTCAAGGATAGAGCAAAAAAACTATTGGAGATCAATCAACAAGAGTTAGCGGAAGCACAGGAGCTTCTCTATGCAAGTCACACCTACGCATTATTGGTTATTCTGCAGGGGATGGATGCGTCAGGTAAAGACGGCACCATAAAACATGTAATGTCAGGGGTGAACCCGCAGGGATGCCGCGTTACCAGTTTCAAGCAGCCCAGCAGCACTGAACTCGACCACGACTTTTTATGGAGGCAATGTATCGCGTTGCCAGAGAAAGGTATGATTGGCATCTTCAACAGGTCTTACTATGAGGAAGTGTTAGTGGTTAGAGTCCATCAGGACTTGTTGGATAAGCAGAGGTTGCCGCCGGGGAAACGGGGCGAAAAATTTTGGCAGAACCGATTCCAAGACATCGCCGCCTTCGAGCGGCACCTTGTCCGCAACGGAACTGTTATTCTAAAGTTTTTCCTAAACATCTCCAAAGAGGAACAGAAAAAAAGGTTTTTAGAGCGGCTTGATACTCCGCAGAAAAACTGGAAGTTCTCAGCTGCAGACCTCAAAGAACGCGATTATTGGGAGCAATATATGGCTGCTTACGAGGATATGCTAAGCAACACAAGCAGCAAGTGGGCACCTTGGTACATTATCCCAGCGGATTACAAGTGGATAGCGCGCTCCTTAGCCGCCGACATTATCACATCCAGTATTCTCTGCCTTGACCTAAAGTATCCAGAACTAAACAAGGAACAGCTAGAAGGGCTTAAGGTAGCTAAGAAAAAACTTGAATCTGAATAAGCTTAGGATGCTTTTCTAAAAGCTAAAAGCAAGGGCACAGTCGCCGCCCCAACCGCAACAGAAACCAAAAACGCCAACCCAGCAAACCCAACTGCCAAACCAAACGAAAATATGGTGATAGCCAAAACAGGCGCGATGCTCTGCGCTAACCCCGCGATTGCCCATGCGACACCCAAAGTGCCGCCCTGAGCCGCCTCTGAAGTGTTAACAGAAATCAAAGTATTGTAAGTTACAAACTGTATACCAAAGCCAAATGAGGAAATTGCAGCCACAACCAGCAAAACCCAAAGGTTAACCACAAATGCCAGAACTGCGAGACCGAAGATAAGGGAGACTATGCCTATTAGAACCAAAGTTGGCCTGTCGAAGCGTTTGCCAAGCGGCGGCAACAAAACCCCCTGAGTAAAAACACTCACCGCACCGATGAAAAAGAAAACTAAGCCCGTGCGCAGTGAGGCAAAACCGAAAACCGCCTCCAGCCAAGGCGAGAGCGCGGACTGCAAAAAGACGAATGCTACAAAAAACATAAAGTACATCGATAGTAGGAGAACCATTTTTTGCCTCTGATAGTGTTTAGGAGGGCTTTAAAGGAGAGCGTGGCCCGTTTAATGTTGAAGTTGGCTGGTTCCGACAGCAGAAAAAATGCTGAAATAAGATTGCTTAATGCCATCGCAGATGCCAAAAAAGATGGCACCCCATAGCCAAAGAGGGCGCTTAGCGTTCCGCCGATTGCAGGACCAAAAATGAAAGCTAATCCCGCCGCTGCACCCAGCAACCCTAGATATTTTAGCCGCTGCTCTTTGGTGGTTACGTCGGCGACGTAGGCTTGGGCAACAGGCACCGTGGCAGCGGTGGTTCCAGAGAGCATTCTCCCCAAGAAAAGCATCCAAAGCGCCTGCGCCACACCAAAGAGGAAATAGCTTAAGCTTGCAATGGCCAACGCTGCTAGGAGGACCTTTCTTCTTCCGTATCGGTCGCTTAATCGGGCAACGAGGGGCGTGAAAACAAACGATGTTAAACTGTAGGCGGCCAGAAGCACGCCGTATAGCAAGGTGCTACCGCCCAGTGATTGGACGTAAAAGTAGAGGTAGGGCACAACTATGGCGAAACCTAGTTATCGAGAAAAACCACTGAGAAAAGCATGCTAAACACAGATCGGCTGGGGTTAGTGTTTGCCAAAATTTCACTAAGAAGTTAGTGTTGACAGGTCAAATAAGCGTTTTTAACTATAAAGGCATGAAGGTCTATTTTTGTTTGTTATTGAGGCAGCACAGTCACGCACGCTAATACGCGGGTTTTGAGGCTATTGTGTGGGTGAAAAATATGCAAACCACAAGGTTTAACGACAAACAGGGAATGGAAATCTGCGAAAACGTAGGACGAGTCTTGATAGAAGAACTTGACACAGAGGACGTTTGGAACAAAGTTGAAGAAAGCCTCAGCCAATACCTAAAAGACAACAACATCAACGAAGACGCGGCTGAATTAACCGATAAACTCGAATGGTCAGTTAAAGTTAGGCTAAAGAAGTAGCCTAATTTTTTCTGGTTTCTTGGGGGTGAATGTTTTTTCTGAAGAAAAAGATGAAGGTCAATTTACGGTTTGGCAGAAAAAAAAGAAACGGGAGATAATTGAAGAAGAAGGTAACCGGGTTGAGGTTCCCCCTGATGTTGGGGATCAAGAAAAGAAGGCTTTGGAGCAAACAGGCGATGACGCTACACAAGGATGGTAAATAACTTTAGTTTTAAGCTTTTTTACCTGAAATTTGGAGATTTTATTGGATGTTATAAAAAATCTTTTATTCCAAACCTGAATATTTATTTTTGAGGAGTCAGCGCTTGGAAGAAGAAATCATAGAAATCGGAAGCATAAAACACTACTTTTCAAAAATCAACGTAGCCGTAGTCGAATTAATGCTCCCCCTAAACATAGGCGACCGCATACAAATCAAAGGACCCCTCACCGACTTCGACCAAACCGTCGAATCCATACAAATCGACCGCAAAGCCATCCGCCGCGCAGAAGGCGGCCAAAGCGTAGGCTTAAAAACAACACAGCATGTGCACGAAAAAGACGTTGTCTACAAGAAGCTTTAAGGAATTATTTCGGCACCATTGTATTTGACGTAGTCGAAATCAGAGAGGCTAAGCCTGCCGCTGTCAATGAGATGCTGCATTCGTGGCGTTTGCCGTTTAACTGATTCGATAAGTTGTTCAACGGTGTAGCATACTCTGTTGTAGGCGTCGTCTGTCCACCGTTTGGTTATATTGGTGTAGAGACATCGTCCCCCACACAAACCCAAGATTTTGCATTCGCTACAGGGTTTTTGCTCCACAAACCGTTTAGGCAATCGAAGGGGGTCAGCGTCTTTTATGTGTCCCATGTAGTATGCCTTCATTCCCCACATGGTCGGGCAAGGAATGATGTAGCCATCGGTTTGGATGGCATAGTTGATCCAGCCGCCGCCACAGCGCATCAGACAATCCTTCTCGCCATGCAGAAGCGAATATGCGATTCCCAGCAGCGGGTAGAGTTTTAGGACTACACTCTTTTCTTCCATTTGGTCCACCCAGAACTCGGCTAAGGCGTCAACTCCGTGTATGTAGCTGGTTTTGCTCCACTCTTCGAAGGTGCGGCGTTGGTAATCGTTGCCCCAGAACCCCGCGTTTAACTGCCAGTGAACCGAGGAGAAAGAGAATTCATCGTTGCCTATGAGCCATTTAACTTGCTTTTCTATGTCCGTTTGCTCCATCACTGTCATGCGTGCGATGAGTTCACCTTGGAAACCGTTTTGTTTGATAGTTTTGAGGTTGTTGATGACTTTGCGGTAGGTGCCTTTGCCGCGGTAGTGGTCGGTTAGGTTTTCGTCGCCGTCTAAAGAAACTAGAATTGTATGAAAACGGTTAACATATTTGGTTTCCAGTTTATCCAGAAGCAACCCATTTGTCTGTATCATGTAATGTTTAGGCGGGACCCTATCCATGATCTGGCGCAGCTTATCCATTTGCATCAGGGGTTCACCGCCGTAGAAGGTTAAGACGCAGTTGGGGTCTTTGCGGCAAAACTTATCCAGCAAGCTCAAGTCGTAGTTGAGGTTGCGGGGCAAATCATAGTCGATGTCTAGGTCGTCGCCGAATTCCTCGTCAAAGTCGTCGAGGCTCTCTCCGAAGCAGTATTTGCATTGCAGGTTGCAGTCGCTGGTGAGGACCACGTGGAAGAACATAGCTTATCCATAGATTACGGCGTGCTTAATAGTATTATTGCCAACGAGTTAGTGCGTAAAAACACAAAAAAACTTAACCGCTTGGAGGTGCACTTGTTTTGAGCAGAATGACAGACGATATCATCCCCTACCTTGAGCGGTTCACATCAAGCAAACGCTGGTTACAAAGCCTAAAGAGCGCACACACTAAAGAAGTTTATGCCCTCCGACTAAAGCAGTATTGTGATGCTACTGAGAAGAACCCTGATGAAATACTTAGCCTAAAACTGACCTTAATTGAAATCATACAGCTTGCACAGAAACAAATCATTAGCCCAGACATACAGTATCAAGCCGAAGACCTCCTAAGTGATTACCTTAAAAGCGGCATTGGAGACAGCGCCGCATTAGGCGTTAAAGCAGCCGTCAAATCCTTCTATGCTTTCCACCGCCGAAGCCTTGACCCATCCGTTGCTAAAGATGTTGTTGCACCCGAGCCTAAGCAGCGTAGCCCAAAAATGAATGACTTGCTTGAGTTGGATGCCGCGATGTTTTTGCCGCGTGACCGCGCCATAGTGTGGGCGATTTCATCATGTGCCTTTAGGGACAACGAGCTTGTTAGTTTGAATTGGGAAGATAGAAAGCTAACAAGGCAACTGTTGGAGGAAAACCGTGACCCCACACGCAATCCCGCCGAGGTGCAGAAAGAAATTGATGAGATAAGCCATGATGTGCCCTACTACTTTGTTATTGAAGGTAGGAGGTTGAAGGGTAAGGGTGAAGGCAAATACTCAAGGCATAAGCACATTGCGTTTTTGCACTGGTATGCAGCGGCAAAGTTGGACAAGTATGAAGAGTGGGCGCGTGAATACTTCAAAAGATACGGAACTGAACTTACAGGTAAAATGCCGCTTTTCATAGCTACACGCAAAGATGGCAGTGTCGAGCGGTTAGGTACAGCCAATAAAATATTCAACGAAGCCTCACTTAGGGCATGGCAGAACCTCGAGAAGAAACGCTTTAGCCCACAGGACTTAAGGGATTTTCTGCAAAGTTCCCTTGAAAGCGCAAACGTACACGGCAACATTATAGCGCCGTTTATGGCACACAAAGTTAGGGGTGTAGACTTCCACTACTCTGCGCATGACATTATTGAATTGCTCAAAAAGTTTAGGGGAGCCTTGCCATGGCTTGTACCACAAAGCGTTGAAGAAACAAGCGCCAAGCTAATTGATGAGCAAAAAGCTAATTGCGGAGGCACAACACTAATGGTAAATCAACGCCGCATTAAAACAAAGTTGCCTAGCCTGCTATTGGACACGAGCACAGTAAATTCGCAAGCCACCTTCATGCGTAAACGCAATCATCTACACCGCTTTGCTATCCGCAGGCCACAGAGGTGCAGCCAGCTACTGGGAGAACTGTGCCAGGTACTTGAAAAAATCGATAAAGAGATTGAGACTTAAATCACTCAACACTTTTCACCGAACTTAAAGAAGCATAGAAAAATTATAGCAAAGTAACCTTGATTTCCCTAAAGAGAATGGATGCAATTTGAAAACAAATATCTAGAGCTTAAACTATGCGAAATTTAATCTCTGCAATATTACCCTTGGGTTCTTTATATAAAAAAATCTCAAATCCGTTCTTTCTCCAAAAAGCGATTGCCCTATTAGCGTCATCAGAAACACTTATTTTTCCAAAAATTTGTTGAACACCATATTTCTTTAAGCAAGGAATAGTGAACTTGACTATTTTGCTCCCAATCCCTTGCCTATAGTATTTTTCATGGATAACAATATCCGTCCAGTATGCACTTTTGGGCGGCAAGTCATCACTACCTTTCCCAAAAACCTCAACATATGCATAACCCACTTCTTCTCGATCGATTCTATGCTTGCTAGTTGTGAAGACTCTGAATGTCAATTGAAGGCAAGGATACCTTTCTATTGAAATCTCGATAATATAGCTTTCATTAAGTTTTTCTGTGTTCATTAATCCTTCCTTAATAGACTAAGAGGCCTGTTAAAGGTTTGCTGGGGCTCTGGAACCCTTAGGAAGAAAAGAATGGAAAATGCAACTAAACCACTCTTCAACCGCAACTGCAATATCATTATCCAGAGCCCACTCAGCCCACATTTTGCCAATGCATTTATTTTTCCCAAAAAAAAGGAAAAGGGAAATTGATTTGTACTTGGTTTATGCTCGTTTTCTCAGTATAAGCAATCCAACGACTGCGATTGCGATGATGATGGCGATTGTTGCACCGACAATGTACATCATAAGGTCTGAAGTTGTCGCATAGTTTGCGGAGGCTGCGGTTGGTGCTGGTGTGGGGGCATTGGTAGCGGAAAAAGCGGTTTCAGCGTGTGATGACCAGTAAGATTCAGAGCCTGCAAATGAAGCATAGAGCGTGTATTTGCCTGCAATGTCAGGAGCCCAACTGAAGCTGTAAAAACCGTTAGCATCGCTTGTGGTTTGACCGATTTGGCGATAGTTGCCGTTTGAATCTACAACACTTAAAATCACTGGAACGCCAGTAGCATTGGTCGGCATAGGCTTCTGTTGATACAAGTATTCCATCCATTGAGTCATGTATGCGTCAGCAATAGCAGGAGAGCCTTCAGTATTGAGTCGGTTGCCAGCATAATCCATGGCGCCTGGAGATTTGTCCATCACTGTGCCTTTGATTACGATGTCTTGTCCTGTAGTAACAGCGGTATCAGGAGCAAAACTGTAACAGTTGTTTGTCCTTTGCCGAAAGAGTATATTTGTCCGTCATAACAGTTTAGGTCTAGGGCGTAGCCGTCTGCGAGAGCTGGGTAACTGCTCCACCAACCCGACATCTTGTATATTAGATCGCCTGTGCTGGCGTTTATGCAATACATTGCTCCTCCTAGCCAATATGGCGAGTCTGGTGTGTGATCATCTGTAATTGCATAGACTTTTCCGTCGGCGATAGATATTGCCGAACCTTTCGATGAATAAACACCGTTGTTCTCACCATACACAGGGTAAGTACCATACGGTGTATTGTCGCCACTAGATGGAAGAGCATAGTTCCACTCAAGAATTCCAGTTTTTATGTTATAGCATTGCACTGTACCATCCATGGCTCCAACGTACAAATTGCCGTAAGCAGCGGTAGAACTTTCAAACGTACCCCAAGCTGAACCAGAACCAGAGGTTGGACCCCATAGCTTGGCACCTGTTGTAGCGTCAAAGCCCCAGCGGCGGTCGCTATTTTTGTCATAGACTGTTAAGACATTGTCAGCAACAGGACCGAAGAATTCATAAAGTGTGCTACCTGCAACGAACATATCGGAGAAGCTTGAGTGCCATAGTTCATGGCCGTCGTTTGCACTGTATGCGTAGAGTGTAAAGTTATTTACCTCGCTCAGTATATCGGCGGTGACTGCAAATACGACATTCCCATCGCAGTTTGGTGTGCCCATGTTGAAATCAGGTGCATCTCCATGGTCAGGTATTGTTATGTTCCATTGTATTCCTAAATCCCAGTCAAAAGCAGTTGGTCGTGCGTTGACAATGTTATTGATTCCCACAGCATTTACTAGAGCTAAAGTTGAATTCCACTTTAATAACCAGTGGTTCTGCCCGTCGATGTAGTAAGCAATCACTGAACCGTATTCGTCAATACTATTTAGTACCTGAGGTCCTGAAACACCTGGGAAGCCAGCTATTGGAGTACGTGTCTCTAATGGATTGTTAATTGTATATACGATATTTCCTGAGTTTGCATCTAGCACTGTCCAGTTTACGTTAGCAGGAGTACCATAGCTTCCTCCACCTAAGTTCCAGATATATGCAAAAGCACCATGACCGTTTGCGCAGTCACCAGAGAATATTTGACCTATAATCGGCGTTGTAGAGCTTCCACCGCCTGCACCGTTGCCACCTGTTACAGAAACATCTTGGAACCATTGCTGTTTGCCTGTTCGAATATCAACGCAGTGCATCCCAGCCCAATTATCGCCAGGGTTCACTCTTTCCATGTAGTAAAGCTTTCCATCGATAATAAGTGGCGGTTGCCAGTACATTTGGTATGTGGGTGCTAAGTAATAGTTTAGATCGCCATAGTCTCCTCCGACGACGCCTCCCATATATTGCTGTCGTGTCCAAATTATGTGGGCGGTATTCGGAGCGGTAGTGTAGGGATTGAAAGCACCTGTGCTATTGTAGGAATCCATGAGCCAGTTTCCCCCAATTGTGTTCCAGCCTCGATTTTCTGCATAAATTGGGCGACTCCAGTAGTCGGTAGGTAGTGGTGGCGTCTGGTAATCAGCTGTTGGTTCTTGCTGAACAGTTAGGTTTGTTGTAGCGCTCAAAGGTCCATAGGTATAAGAACCAGTCGGGAAACCAATAAGATTTACACCATCTATTGTTTGGCCTGGGAATTCGAAGTCTAATTTGTATGTACCAACTTCATCAGGTTGAAATGTTAAATATGCTCCTCCTGTCGCATCTGATGTATATGGACCATAATTTTGCACTTTATCGCTTGGAGTTGTTATAGTGACGGTATAATTGTCCCAGTTTGTCGCTTGATTAAAACCAGCGGTTCCAGTTGGCGGTGGGATTGTGAGGAAGAAGACAACGGTTACAGTCTGACCTACTCCAGCAGGATTTGGCGAAGCGGTAATGTAAGCAAAGTTCTGACGGTCTGCAGCATTAGACAGCGGTATACAGGTCATTAATGTACTCGTGGCTAAAATCAGTAGCAATGTAATAGCGATGATAGATCTAACACTTTTACTTTTTTGAAATTTTTGTGTTTTCATTTTTTAACTTCCTTAAATTTTCAGTGAAACTATAGAGTTTGAATATTTTTTTAAAGAAGCGCGTAGTTTGGATGACACCACTAGTGTTTAAATTTACGATTAATCACAACAATAACAAAAAATTAAAACAAATTTATCTAAAATAGTTCTATAAATAAGAAATTTACTAAAAATCATAGATAAAAAATATGCGACCGTTAAAATGAACCACACAAATGCAGAAGCCATAGAAAAACCTTGAAAAATAGATTAACTTCCTTGCCCCTCAGTCAACATACTTGAACTCTTTTGCCCTAAAAAAAGGGAAAGAAAAAGGGTTTCTAGTTTTACGGTTTCTTTCTAATTAGCAGTGCTAACACAGCGCCGACTAAAAAGATCGCAACGATAATTCCGATTACGGATGGAATAAAGTAGGTGTCAGCGACTGAAATCGGTAACGGCGTAGGTTGGGCAGTTGCTGAAGGTTCATCTTGCACTGTAAAGGCTGTTACTGCATGCGAAGACCAATATGCTTCCGAACCGGCAAATGAGGCATAAAGCGTGTATTTTCCAGGAATATCAGGGATCCAGTCCATGCTAAAGAAGCCATCAGCGTCACTTGTAGTTGTGCCAATATTTCTGTAGTTACCATTCGCATCAACAACACTCAAATCTACAGGCACACCAGTAGCATTCGTGGGTTTTTGCTTTTGAAGATACAGGTATTCCATCCAAGCGGATTGGTCTTTATCTGCGATTGCAGGAGTTCCAGGTGCACCAGGCGACTGATCAGTTACATAGCCCTTTATAGTCATCGCTTGTCCGAAGTTCAAAGCAACATCAGGAGCAGAAACCGTAGTGGCTGTTTGACCTTTGCCAAAGCAAAAGATTTCTCCGTTCCCCCAGTTGTGTGATAGCAAATAACCGTTGACAGCAATCGGCGAAACACCAGCATAGTATATTGACCACCAACCAGACATATTCCAAATACCCTGCCCGTTAGATGCATTAACGCAATAGAGCTTTGAGCCAGTATAGAACGGTGAGTTAGGCGTATGTTCAGCAGTGCCGACAAATATCTTTCCATCAGCAATCATCGGGTATTGTACACCAAAGGGCCAGTTCCCATATGGCGTTTCAAAACCACTTGGCGGTGTCTCAAATGTCCATGTAAGCTCTCCAGTTGTCAGGTTGTGGCAGTATACTCTTCCAGAATAAGTACAGACATACATATTGCCGTAAGCAATGTTCCCGTAGGCATATTGATCCCAAGCATTTGTGTATGGTTCAGTTGGACCCCAAAGTTGATTCCCAGTGTTGGCATCGAACGCGTACCATTGCATAGATTGTCGTCTATAAATCGTTAGAACACCATCTCTTGAGGGACCGAAGAATAGGTATGGCTGGCTTCCCGAGGGGCTTAATGGATCTGTGATGTTCTTGAACCATAACTCTTGACCGGTATTTTTGTTGTATGCGACGAGGGTAAAGTTCTGATAACCTCCTCCTGTGGCAATGTTGGCAGAGTATGCAAAGATCACATCTCCCGTTGATGCTGGGTATCCAAGGTTAAACGCTGCGCCGTCTCTACGTGGGACTGTAACATTCCACTCTATTCCAGTAGTCCAATTTAGCTTTGCACCGACTGGCGGTGAGTAGATGTTGGTTGAGCCTACAGCACGTTCTACTAGTTTTGTTGAGTTCCAAAGGAATAACTGATTGCGTACAGGATCAATATAGTAAGCCAATAGTGAGCCTATCTCATCATACATCATTAATGGTCCTGTAACCTGCCCTATGTGACCTAGGTAACTAGTTGCAGGTGCGCCGATCGCTGTTAGTATTGGTTCTCCAGAGTTTGCATCGATCATTGTATAGTTAACTCCTGTAGTCCAAAGATAAGGCAGCACGCCATGCGCATTGGGACCATCGTACTGTAGCAGTTGCGCCACCATTGTTGGAATCGTGCCTCCGCCACCACTACCAGCGCTGTATCCCTTACTCATTGGCTGATACCAATTCTCTTCACCAGTTGCTATGTCATAACAGTATAGTCCATCCCATGCATCTCCAGGGACAAGTCTCTGTGGGAAGTAAAGGTTCCCTCCAATGGCTAGAGGTGTCCAGTAGTATTGGTATGTTGGCCCCATGTAAAACGTGTAGTCTCCTCGATCTCCTCCAGCAACACCCCCCAAATGGGTTTCTTTTGTCCAAACTACGTGGGCAGTGTTAGGAGCAGTTGTGTAAGGGTTGAAGTCTCCGGGTTCAAATGCACCAGTTGCATTGTAGCCAGGCATAAGCCATCCGCCTGAAATAGTATTCCAGCCTTTGTCCTCGCCGAAGACGGGACTATTCCAGTAGTCGCTAGGTAGAGGATTTGTTTGATAACGCATTATAGGCTCCTCTTGAACGGTGAGATTTGTAGTAGCGCTTGCAGGTTTATAGTAGTCATTACCGAAAGTCTGTCCAGGAAAAGTGAACTCGAATTTGTAGTCACCAACGCTTTTGGGAGTATATGTGCAAATGTTGCCTCCGGTTGCATCCGCTGCGAAAGGTCCTAAGGTCTCAGTATTTCCATTTGGTGATGTAATTTTGACAGTCAAGTTTCCCCAATTCTTGATCGGGTCATATCCTGCTACAGCAGTAGGTGATGGTCGGTCGAGCCAAAAAGTAGCTGTTACTTGTTGCCCAACGCCAATGGGGTTTGGAGTAACGGTAATGTAAGCATATAGGTCTATGTTAAGAGCGTTAGTTTCTGGCATTACCACTATGGTTGCAGTCATCAATAGTAACAACGAAATGGTGATTATTTTATAGAGAATTCCATTTTTTTTGTTTTTCATTTCTTTTAATTTCCTTAAATTTTTGGTGAAATTCTAGGGTTTGAATATTTTTTTAAAGAAGCGTGTAGTTTGGATGACACCACTAACGTTTAAATTTACGAACATCCACTAATAAAACAAAAAAATAGAACTATTATTACTAAAATAGTTCTTAAAATAAGAAATTATCCGAAAAATATAAATAAAAAAAATAATCGATTAATAGTTAGAATGAACTCTTCAGATGCAGAATCCGTAGAAAAAACTTTGGAAAAATTGGGATTAACTTCTTTGCAAGCAAGAATTTATGTGGCACTGCATTTTTCAGGAAAGTTGAAAACATTAACAGTCTCCAAAATTGCGAATTTAGATCGATCTAATACTTATCGTACGATTTTACAGCTACAAAATATCGGTTTAGTAGCAAAACTACTTGGCTCGCCAAACAGCTACCAAGCACTTCCTTTGGAAGAGGCAGTTTCGATTTTGGTTAGTCATAAAAAAAGTGAGTTCCACAAAATTCAATCTATGGCACAAGAACTAGTTGAGAATGCTTCTATAACTCCCTCGGATAATCACTCTGATGAGTACGAGTTTAAGATGATTAAGTTATCAAAAGAAACATATTTTCAAGAAATATTTTGCAATTGCAAGAACATTCGGGAGAGCACTGATCTTTTAGTAAGTAAGAAAACGCTAATAGAGAGTTTGATTAACTTAGCTCCAAACTATTTAGTTAGTATTAAACGAGGAATCAAGTTCCGTATTACCACCGAAAAAATAAATCAACCGTTTATTCTGGAAATTACCTTAACACCCCAAAAGCATGGGAAAATGTGCAATAGAAGTGTGCAATAAGCATGGTAAAGTGTGCAACAAGCGGTTAACTGTATTTCCATGGTGTTATTGATGGTGTTATTCAATATGGTTTTATGGTGTTAATTGCACACTTGTTGTAACACCATACGAAAAACAGTAAAGGCTGTTATTTGCGGTGTCTTTTCTGTGAAAAGCGTTATTTGCGGTGTAGACAGCATTTTAACGGTGAATCGCTGTTTATTTCTTAGCCATTTTTAGCCATTTCTCCACTTCTTCCATTAATCGCATGTGATTTATGGTGTGAAAAAAACACTTAGTTAATTATCCTCCTTCGAGATTATTTTTCACACTAAGTTTTTGTAACGAAATCTATCTTCATTTTGAGTTCTGCGACTATTGATTTTTTTTTAAAAAACTTGTGATTAAGAGGGCGGCTGTAGCCCTTAAGCTTCATACCTTCTCCAGTCACACCATGTGCGATATTTCATGGCTGGCTCACTGGGACTCCCTGACAACCTTCGGTTTAGAACACCGATTTTGCCTTCGGGTGCCGAGCGCTTTCTATGACCTCCAATTCTGAAGGGTCATATGCCTACGTCTCTCAATCCGTAGGAAACGCCGCCTCAAACGGCGTTATAGCCTAGTCTGCTAGAGGACACCAACCGCTATATTGCTATTATGGATAGGTAATACATATAAGACTTTGCCTACATTACCTACTGATGGTGAAACAAGTGGTTGAAAAAATGTTAGGCGCTTGCAAGATGAGTACAAAGGGTCAAGTGACGGTTCCAGTTGAGGCGAGAAAGCGTTTTAAATTGGCTGTTGGAGATTTGCTTCTCTTCAAGGAAGATGAAGGAAAGCTCGTATTAGTAAAGGGCTAATTTTGTGACGTAATACCGCTCATATGTACATCATTAGCAAGGTATAAACTTTTTCATTAATGTATATACTTCAAGCCCGCTTGCTATACCCCTGTATTGACAATACATCAACAACCCCAAATACACAACCTCAAAAGAGATGGTCGTCACAAGCGAACACAAAAAGCAGACCTAACCAGTACACAGCTACGTGACAATAAGCAGTCTACGACGAAAAAGGAACTAACAATTAAAACTATTAAGGTTTCCACAGAAACTTATGAACGCTTCCACAGCGTAAAATCAAATATTGCCAAAATGAGGCTAAAAAGAAGGTTTTTCTAAGGGTGAGTGAAGAAATCCAGCGCTGCGTCGTTGGCTGCTTTAATAAATTCGTCCACCATTTTTGGTAGGTCTTTTATTGATTTGACCTTGCTGTTCAGCAGGTACTCAAAGATTTCCTTCTCATTTTTAAAGTCGTCAACTTTTCGGTCATAGATTTTCTTATCAACAAGCCTCTTGTATGCCGCCTTGAGAAGCCATCGATAATCTTGCTCGTTCTCTCTGTTTTTTGAAGTCATAGAAAAAGCCAGAATTTCAGGGCTTAATCCCGAATTTATGGCGGTCTCAATGACCCGCGCCATTACCTTATTATCCTCTAAATCGGTTTTGTCTTGCGCCTTATAGCTTTCCAATGTTTTTAAGAAATACGTCTCAGCGTCTCGGTTTTCAGCCAATCCTTGAAGTAGAGAGTGCATCATCTCAAACGGATTAACCTTTTCAGGCTTAATATGGTCTCCCGCTTCAATGCGTCTGAGGCTTTGGATTAAGACCGCATCGGGCATCTGCTCAAATACCAAATAGTCGGCTGCGGCATCTCTTAGCAATGTAACTATTGCGCTGGATTCAGACACGTATGGAAAAGTTCCCCTTCCTCTGATATAGCCTGCATTGTAGATTTTGAGCAAAGCCGCAAGGTTGCTTCCTTTACAGCCATACCCATTAAGTAGCAGTTCAACTTTTTCTCGCGATTGAAATTTGGATATTACTATGCACGCTATGACTCCTTTCGCCGTTAATATAGCCTCTTTACGTTCGCGCTTTGTCTTCCCTACCGTTATTCGAATCTTTAAAAACCCCCAACCAATGAGGCTCTTCAAGACGTTTATTGCAGTTTGGCTGCTTAAGCCTGCTTTTTTTAGATTGTAATCGGTGACAAACCCATCATTGGCGGCTTTAGCCAAAACAAACAAGTATTTTCTCCTTATGCCCACTGTTTTTGAATCAAGGTCTGCTTTAGTAAAGTCGAGATTTGGAAACAAACGGATAATCTTGCTGTCAACTTTAAGCGGTGTTTTTTCAGTAATTTCTTTATTCTGATTTTTGCTCATCGCGTCCATGTCCTATTAGGTCTACTAACAACATACGGTCTTGACATCTTGACATATAGTTAACGGTTGCATATTAACCCTCTGAGTGTAGGATATGTCAAGAACGAATATACCTCAAAAACAACTTAATTCAACTTCGTTAGCTCTTCCAATCGAAGAGCAGAGCGTTAGAACAACGCTCAACATAAAAAAAAGCAATCTTGAAGGATTGACGAGAATAGGCGCATCTAAGCATCTGACGTTAACGGCAATGACAAACGAAGCACTCAAGGATTTCTGCGCAAAAATGAACAATGTGCAAAAAATCGACTACATGATTAGCGAAACAAACGGCTATTGGTCAACACGTGACTTAAACCGCGTCCTAAAGCTGTTGCCGATTGAAACAGTTAAAGCTATGATACCCTACCAAATAGCGTCACTTTATCGCCGCTTAAGGGATAACCAAGACCGCGAGCGAGTTTTTATAGCATTAGCCCTTACCGATGAACTGCAACAAATCAACGCATTAAACGATGCAATCCAAAAAGCCTCAATATTTGAGGGGGAAAAACTCCAAAGCTGCAACATCTACAAATTAGCTATTGAGTTAAAAGCAAAACTAACACCACTCCAACTCGACTACTTAACTATCGTATTCGGCAAAGATGCAATGGAAATACTCCTTAAACGTAGACCCGACATTATTCCTGATGAAACACTGCCAGACGATAGCCAAAAAGAAGAGGCAGCGGATGATGAAGAAACGCAAGAATTAGAAAACGCAGAGAGCGTTCCAATCCTTGATGAACAGTAAGGTGTGTCCATAGTGCCAAATGCGAATTCGGTGAACTCTTTTGTTAACAGCCTCACATCTGTTACAAAAGATGCCTTAAACACTGTTCTTAGTTCAAAGAATACAATCGCTCTGCTTCTGGTTGTCGCAGTTGCTGCATTTGCGTTAGGGTATCTTTTTGGTAAGCCTTCTACAGGGAAGACCCCTCAACAGAACAAAATGCTGTCTAAGGTGTTTTAATGAGTGAAACCCGACAGCTTGCCAGCCCCAAGCAGAGAAGGGGCACCATAACAACCGATGCAGATGTAGAGCGTCTTTTTGAACACTTGAAAAAAGATAAGCCAGAGCCAGCCCACCCAGATAAAAACCCGTGGCTGCTCAAACCGTTCAGAGGTATCATAAGAGGCGATTTTCAACAAAGCAGTTTACCCCATGATGTAGAGGTAGTTATTAAAAACAGGATGCAATTAGCGGATTATCTAAACATATCAAAAAGGCAATTATTGTACCTGATTTATGAGGACTTCCCCAATGGCGCGCCATCAAAATCTAAGACCCTTGCAGACGCAAAGGTAGCTGAATACGAAAAGACGCTATGTCACCAATACTTAGCTAAGCACTACCAAAACAACATTACAGGAAAGTGGAGTGATGCAGGCAAAAACGTGGATGCTATGGGACGCAACCTGTACATGATTTTTGGGCAGCGTGACCCCGCGCTATTTACGCTTGAGGATTTCCGCAAAGCAAAAGCAGACCCAAGATTCTATGATGCAAGGGGAAAGATTAAGGCTCATGACTTGTCCCACATCAAGTGCATTATTAAATTTGCGGCACTACAAGTCAAGGATTCACCGCTGAACCGTGACCACTTTCAGTTTATTGACGGAGATGAGTGGTATTCTGCTGGACTCAAAAATATCGGTGGAAAGCTTGATGACTATCTATCTGAGGATGAGCTAAAAGAATATGTTAAGCGTATCAATGAACTCGATACTCTTGTGCTTCATAGACTCGGTTTAGAAGGGTTTGGTAGAGTAAGTTCTCAACTGATGATGGGTAAAAAGCTACCTGATGGCTATACTTGTCAAGCACTATGGGATATAAACAGCATCAGCATGTTCGAACCCAAAGTTCAAGAGAAGGCAGGCGGCGGTAAAGTAAAACGTCGGTTCACACCTGAAACAATGAAGTTCTTTAAACGCTATCTCACGGACATGGACATAAAAGGCGCATGGTTTAGCCGATTCCCCTCGGAACAACATAACTATGAAAGCTTCGCACGTAGCCTAAAACTGGCTGGATTACGAGCGGGAATTTGGCGCTATAAGACAGCTAAGAAAGGTGAACAACTTGCGGAAGGGGAAAAACTCGCGCCTGATGGCAGAGTTTACCAACTGACCCCATACAACAACACCAAGAAAGGCACCGTAGAATATCAAAAAGCGTGGGTGTGGGAAGGAAAAATGACGACAACTCACACAGTGATGAAACACACAGGCGTTAGCCTTGCAGGGCTTAAAGGATGGAGCTTGGAAAACTGCTCACAACAAAGCGGAACCGACACAAGTACGCTAAAACAATTCTATCATGGCACCCTCGGCGTAGACTTGGAAAAAGCAGTCATGGGAGAACGAACATACGAGCCGTGGCGAGATTGGATTAACAGAGTAATTGAGCCGCTATACAACGAGCGTTATAATCAACTGATGAAACAACTACACGGAAAAGCCTTCGATATTAGCGCTATAGCCCTTGAAGAACAAGCAATGCCCGAGGTAGCCGAATAGGAGATTTGATGTCATGGATAAAAAAAATTTGGGTTTACTTGCATTGGCTTTCAGTATTATTGCCGTTCTAATCTCGGTGTACCTTCAACTGACGGCTAAATAGGTGCAGAAATAATGTGTAGTCTTCAATGGACTTGCTCAACCAATCGCCATGACCCCTCAGCAACCAAAGAAGAGCGCTCAACAGCCGAGCGCCAAACCTTCTTTTCTCTTTTAGGTGAGCATCCATGAAAAAAGGCAAAAAAGCACCGCCCCCGCAAGACAAAAAGCCGCATCTTTCCATAAAGGCTTACCCTGAGGATGCCCACTTAATTGAAGAACTACAAACCACAAAAAATCTTTCAAGTCAAGGAGAGGCGCTACATGTTCTATGCAACGAATACCGAGGCACCGAGGAAACAGATGTACAGCAATGTGAATACTTATGCGGTGAGTATTGCGGTAAAAACGCTGATAAAATAAAGAAAGTCACTGCAAGCTATTGTCAGGCATGCAAAAAGTCGCAACGGATAAGCCAACAAGAGATAGACGAACGAACTGCAAGCATGGCAGAATATTTACAAAAATGGAAACTTAGACAGGAATTCTTTGAAAGATTAGGAGTTGACACTCACAAGTACCACGATGAGAATAAATGGGTAGAGCAAGCAAACGTAATCTTGGCGCGGTTGGATGCTCAATTCTCAGAACTCAGACAGCCAAGTGCAGAGATTGCTAACTTAAAGGCAGAACTCGAAAAAATCCCGCCCCTTGAGACTGACAACGCTTTCCTTAGAGCAGAGCTTGACGAAATAAAGCAGTCGCCACTTGCGGAGAAAAACGCATGGATAACCGTTGAAAACAGCAAAAAGGACGCTGAAATCAAGCGGCTGAAAGAAGAGATTGAGCAAAAAGACGCTTTGATTAAAACTTACATGTTTCACCAGGGGAAAATCCGAGATGCCTAAACGTGCCAAACACCCCCATCCGCATGCCTATTATTATCGCCATAACTGCAACCACATCACTGACAATGTATATCCAGCTTGTTACTCTGCCGCGCGTATAGTCTGTCGCTTACATTGCCCCAAAGAAAAAGAGAAGGTGACACGTTGACATATCAGGTAGGCAATGAACCCCTTTGGAAGCAATTTAAACAACAATTTGGCGAAGAGTACATTTGCTTGAAGTGCCGACACATAACCCCAATAAAACGTGAAACTTGCCCTAAATGCGGCGGTGCTATGTGTGTTAGAATAACCTCAAAAGTCTTTTAAGCAAACCCACCAATTCTTTCTTATGGCTCCAAAAAAAACCGAGCAGTCACTTCCTACTTTTAATCAAAACATAGTCTTTGAAGTGTGCTCCAAATGCTCAGGCTGTGGCTCTGTCCTTAGAACCTATAATAAGATAACGAAAGAAACCAAATGCTACCAATGTGGCAAAAAACAACCTAACCCACGGCAAGACCTGAACAACTTAGAATTTGATGAAAACCTACCTTATTTATCAGCTATAGAGAACCCCGACTGCTGTCATTTCTGCGGGTGCGCCAATCTCACATTTGACTCAAGCATGGACATAATATGTGATGCTTGCGGAAAAAAGCAACCAACAGGAAAACAAAAACGAGCGTAATCACTTTGTCCAGCCCTTTAACAAATGACCAAATCCGTTTAGCTGTTTTAGAACTGCTCCATGAATATGCCCAAAAAGACCATAAGGGATTAGGTGTCGAAAATAGAGAAATTGCGAAGTCTATTGGAATTACTGAAAATTTGATGGATTTTAATCTTACTTATCTTAGGCAAAAAGGGCTTATCGAATTTGTTGAAAGCTGCAAAGACTGTTATTGGATAGAAATAACTGCTTTCGGTTGCGATGTCGTGGAACACAAGAATAGGTTCGTGCGTCAATTTCCATTTATAAATGTCACAATTCAGAATCAAAATATTCAGGGTAACTCTTATGGTGCCATTCAAGCGGGTGACAATGCTAAAATAATAATCAACCAACAGCAAGCATTTCAGCAAGCATACAGTCAAATCGAAAACTCAGAACTTGAAAAAGAGCAGAAGGACTTTCTACAAACGCAGATAAAAGGGCTTGAGCAAGAAATCAAAAAGGGTGCAGACGCAGATGTAAACGGTATAAAGAAAGCTTGGATGAACATTAAGGAAAATGCGAGTTGGCTAATCCCTACACTCACCAACGTAGTTACAGAAGGGGTAAAAATTGCTTGCGGAGTTTCTTAATCGTCTAAATCCAACTGATAAACTTAAGGAAGTGCATTTTGCAAGCAAACAGGAAAGACTCATTGCTTTGACTGTGGGCAAAGCAAACCTCACCCTGATAACTTAGCCGTTGCGTTATACGAAAAGCAAATAAAAAAACAGGGTGACCCCCTTTAAAGCGCCTGCGGCGCGGTAGGTTCCTACCTAAAAACAGGAAGAAAAAGCCCCAAAACATGAGGTAGGAAAAATAATTTTTGAGCTTACTTTTTAATTCTCACCAACAAAGCGACCAGATGTAAGTGTGCAATAAGCCACCTCTGGAAAAGTTAAAGCCCTTTATTCATGAATCGCTCTTCCATCTTCGATATGTTCTTAATGCACCTGAATCCGAGGTGGTCATTAATGATAAAAAAATTGCATACATTAAGTTATTGCCTAATTCAGAAATAAGACAACAAACTATGTTAGTAGTTAACTATCCCGGTTGTGTTGAAATGTTTCAGAATCATTTCAACAAAGTATGGGAACAGGCAAGAGAATATAATGAGGCCAAGTTGAAAGTCTAATATATTAATTTTATTTATTATCATTGACAACTAAAATAGGTTAACGCTTGATGAAACAAATAGATGAAATAGACGCTAAAATATTAACAGCACTGCTCAAGGACTCAAGAGAAAAATTGGACAGCATCGCAAAAGGAATAGGTATATCGCCAACGGCTGTAGCAAAAAGAATAGAAGATTTAAGAAAGCAAAAGGTAATAGCTGGAACCCGTCTAATGGTAAGACCTCAAGCCCTTGGTTTATCACTAACTGCCACGCTAGTAATAAAAGCAAAAGTCTCAAATATACCCCAAATAATGCAATCAATAAGCACGCAAGCACGAAGCCGTAATGATTTTGTTTTGACTACCTGCCAATCAGGAATCGGGCATTTTAATATATTAGCGGGGTTTTATGCCAAAGATAAGCACGTACTTGACGAAATACTCCGTTTTGCTGAAGGATTACAAGGAGTCACTAAAGCAAACATGTATATCTGGCTTGATGAAATTCCATTTACTCGTTATGAAGGACTACCAACGATAAATAGGGTTTGACATCGAAATGGATGCAACTGATGCGTTAATTTTGATTGAACTTTGTAAAGATAGTCAAATGCCATTTTCAAGAATTTCAAAAAAACTTGGAATCTCAACCGATACAGTTTGCAAGCGCTACAAAAAAATGAAAAAAAATAATAGTGTAATTGTCAAAAATTCTTTAGCGATAAATCCTGAAAAATTAAATTTTCAAGCAATGATTTCATTGTTACTAAAAATAGTGGCCGACCAAAAAAGAGCAGAGGTGGAGAATTGTTTAAAAAAAATCCCTCAAATCACAGTAATTGTTGAAATAACAGGAGATTTCAACCTATACTGCGATGCCATTATTAAAAATTTAAGGGATTTTACTGAGCTTATACGCGAAATTGGTCAGATAGCGGCTATTGAACGAATTGATTTTATGTTATCGGAAGATTTCACACTATTTCGGACCTCAGATTATAACATCGGCAAGTATTTGGAGAATTCGTTAAAGTAAATTATGACCAAGGATAGATCTTTCAGGAGCATCAAAGGGTTGGGTCTAGCTGCTTTCGATAGCTTTTACACTTAGGCGCTCCCCCAAAATTGTAATTTTCCTTCAATTACTTCGCTACCTCAATTTTTTGTGCTGAGACGACATGACAGCTAACACTCAGACCTTAAGCTGCCTGAGAAAACACTATCGGTATTGATCTTGAATGAAACAAAAATTATGCTTCTACATGCTTGAGGTTTACTGGGGCTCTGGAACCCGTTTAAGGAAGAGAAGAATGGAAAATGCAACTAAACCATCCTTCAAACGCGACTGCAATTAACTATATCCAGAGCCCACTCAGCCCACATACTACCACTGCATATTTGTTTCCAAAAAAAGGAAGGGGAAAGTTTTGTCCTTGTCGTCTGGTCTATTTTTTCCTTAGCAATAACACGCCGACAACTGCTATTGCAATTATAATGGCGATTGCAACGATTGCTAGATATGTGGCTAGGTCACTAGTTGTTGCTAAGCCTGTCTGTTGAGCGACGGTTGGTGCGGGTGTCGCTGTGTCGCTTGCGTAGAAGTGTCCTGTAGCGGATGATGGATAGTATGAGTTTGTGCCTGCAAAGCTTGCGATGATTTGGTAGTCGCCTGAAATGTCTGGGGTCCAAGTGTAAGCCCATGTGGCATCGACTGAGATGGTGTGGCCGATTTCTCGGTAGTTGCCGTTTGAATCGACGACGCTTATAGTGATGGGAACGCCTGTAGTGTTAATGGGCAGTGGCTGTTGCTGGTAAACATATTCCATCCAGCGACTTTGGCTGTCATCAGAAACGCATGGGACGCCGTTGGGGAAGTTTGATGTCACTAGGTTCTTCTTTGTGCCAGCTGAGACGTCTGTAATTGTGCCACTGATTGTTATTGGGGTGGCTGTTGTGACTCCGATATTGGGTGCTGTAACTGTTATGGAGCTAGGTCCCTTACCGAAAGCGTAGATTTGGTTGTCATAGGAATTCAGCGCAAGCAGAGTACCGTAAGCAATTGAAAAACCATGAGTGTAAAAACCCAATTCACTCCAAACCAAGTTTCCGTTGGTAAGGTTAATGGCCAGTAGTTGTGCGCCATGGAACATTGGTGGATTGTACTCATGACCAGTGTTGATGTAAGCTACGTCGTTTGAGAAAATTTGGCATTGAACTAATGTCCATATCGGCCAAGTACCGTAGGGTGTTTCAATTCCAGAGGGTCCCATAAGTGTTGTAGTATTTGTGTACCATAGTTGCGCTCCTGTAGTCACGTTAAGAGCCCATATGTCTCCGCCGAAACCACTGATAATTAGCCTGTCATTCACACATCCCTGCCAGGTGAAACCGCCGGGCTGATCGTATACGTTTGGATTAGTCAGAGTTGTGGACCATACTTTGTTACCTGTTTTTAAATCGATAGCATCGCATTTGAAATTAACAGCATTGATTATCACCAAGTATCCATTTGCAATATTGGGATACATGTTGGAAAAGGGCAGTAATGACTGATACTCTGGGTATGTGAAGTTCTTGCACATTAAGACATCGCCAGTGTCTTGGTCCAAGGTACCTATAACTAGATAGCCTGGCTGCTGTACATTTCCATCATGAATAGTTCCCGAGTAAAGCATTATCGCATTGCTCCCCAACGAAAACCAGAAATGTTCGTGTAGTGGGGGATCGATTGGTACTCCGTTTATTTCGGTAGGCAGAGGTTTCGCCCACATTACTCCGAGACCAAAGTCAATCACTGAGTTCTGGGTTGGAGCCCATTGAAATGAATTGCCGCTACTCCAGAGTGCTTGTGACATGTTGAAACAGCATAGAACTGGGTGACCTTCAGTTATATCTACGGTCTCTTTGAGGGTTGGCTCGGCAAATGGGTACTCTCCAGGATCATAGATGTTCATTGTGCCGACTGTGAAGTTTTGGTAGTAGTAAATCAAGTTTCCATGTTCATCTGTCTTAAGTACACCATCGTCACCATTTGGAACAGCAGCGGTACCATTGACAACGCTAAGGATATAGTCGCCAGTTGTAGCAGAAAACATGTTCCAGGAGGTTGTATAGGGATCGGCAGGGACTTCGGGGAGATTACCGACGGTCCAAAGGTAAGGGCCGACTACGCCATACATGTTGGGCGTTTGCCATTCGGTTTCCATTCCGCATTCTAGCACACTATCGGTATCTATGGTGAACAGTGTTTGACCAGTGAAGAGGTCTGTAGCGATAATACCTGCTGAATAGGCATTTGTTTCTGGATAATATGTCGAGTACATTTTACCATCCATTATTACTGGTGCATATTGCGGTTCGTATTGTCTTGTTGTCCAATAGTTTCCTGTATCTTCAGTTCCGCCAGCGAATCCGCCGACTATACCGCCTGGACCCCAAGGTTTAGTCCAGAGTACGTGTCCTGATAGTACGTCTGGGGTGTATGGATTGTAAGCGCTCGAAGCATTGTATCCTCCAGTTGGTGCAAACGCACTTCCACCTGTTCCAAGCCAGGATCCCATAATTTTGTACCATAGCTGAACGTTTTGTGCGGAAACTGGAGTTTCCCAATAGTTAGTTGGCAGTGGTGTTATTGGATATGCAGTTTGTGTGATAGGTTCTTGCTGTACGTGCAGTGTGTAAACTCCGCTTTGGCTTGGCAGTTGCACAAGGCCTTCATAGCCCATGCCAAAGAAGTTGAACCCTGTTACTTGTCCACCGTAGAAGCCTTGGAAGGTCCAATTACCGATTTTATCTGGAACAAAGTCAAAGTGTGAACCTCCAGTAGGGTCGCCTGCAAATGGTCCTATTGTTTCAACATTGCCGTCAGGGTCTGTAATTTTGACTGTCATGTTTACTGGTGGTTCGCCGGATTGTATTGAGTTTGTTAGAAAGAAGTTGACGTTGACCGTTTGTCCGATGCCTATAGGGTTCGGTGCTACGTTAATGTTAGCGTATGTAGGAATTTCTGTGCCTGGTGGATAATAGACGTCGCCTTTTGTTATTGGAATTATCATTGAACTTGCCATCGAAAGAATTAATATCGTAGCGATTGCAGCTTTGCTTATTTTTTTAAAGTTATTTCTTGTTTCTTTCATTTTTTCACCGTTTTTTGCTGAATAGCAATCAGCGAATCAGAAGAAGCGCATGCAAAATTCTTAAAATCTTGTAACCACAAAAAGTGAAAACACACTAGCCCTATCTATTAAGCTAAGCATTCAAGAAGCACTTGCAGCGTGTGAGGATTCGCTGTAAAATAAGTACGGGTCATCAATTGGGCGAGCTAACAAAAATTCTGCATCCATCGACAATTGCAGCAGGTTAGGCTCTGATAGAGTCATTTCCCACTGGCTTAAATTTTGTTCTCTCAGCGTCTCGCCAAATGATCTCAAAATATTCTTGGGCTAATGTCACTAGGCTGGGGTGGTTTGTTATAAACAGCGGTGTAATGTAACTACTCAGTGGCTCTGTCGGAAACCCTACTTGGCCGTCGATGATTGTAAACTGTAACAGGTTGTTAGGGCCTGCAGTTTTTGCATATCTGACTTCACATGATGAAAAAAGATTCAGATCTTCTATTATTTTATTGATGCTACTAGGTGCTGCCGGTTTTTCGATAATAAACCTAGTTTTAACACCATTGTCGAGCACTTCTTTGAACATTTTTTCCACATGAAATAACCAAGTGCCAAATCTCTTTAATGATGTTATGGAGTCGAATTGTTTTGTTATCGGATGTTGTTTAAGGGATTGGTTGTGTGATGAATTCGATGGTACTTCAACAAACCAGTATTTTGATGGAATACTCTTCGCTTTGTGAGGGTGTTTTTTGATCAATAATTCCGCTTTTCTTTCTAATTCCTTTGTTTTTGCCTTCGTTTGTAAAAGTAGCGAAGCCATACCTTCGCTAAGCGGAATAGCATGAAACTGAGTTGGTGTTGCTACGACTCGCATAACTAGACCAAGCGATATCAAATTTGTTAGTGCCCTGTAGACTTGCTGTCGTGCGACATTAACCGCTTTAGCTATCTGCCCAGCGTCGACCGTTCCCAAATTCAGAAGAGCAATGAAAACCTTCGCGTCTAAACGTGATAAACCAAAGCTAGTCAATATGTCTATGCTGCTTTCTGAGCTCATTTTTACCCCATTTGCTTTATTTTTCTTTTGGTTTATTTATTACTTATGGCTTGAGAGCTTGAGATTATGACTGGGATGCAAAAAACTATTTTTTGAAAGAGAAACAGAATCTCATATTTGATCATCGTACCAAATTTTCGGAATTATTGTCCATGGAAATACAATAAGCCAGAAAAAAGTTAATATATCTAACTGTTAGACACCTAACAATTAGGTATAAACGTGAACAATAATCGAACGCTTTGGGTTATTCTTGCTGTAGTATTAATCGCCGACATTATGGACATGCTAGATTCAACTGTAACTAATATCGCAGCTCCCACCATCACACAAAGTTTGAACGGTGGCCAAATGCTACTCCAATGGCTTGGAGCCGCCTATGCACTTGCTATGGGCGTATTTTTGATTATTGGAGGACGATTAGGTGATAAGTATGGGCAGCGCAAACTCTTCTTGTTAGGTATCGCAGGTTTTACATTTTCTTCTTTAAGCTGCGGGCTTTCTGTCACTCCAACAATGGTTATCATATCACGACTTGTTCAGGGAGCATTTGGAGCTTTAATGATTCCTCAAGGGATAGCAATAATGACTGATAATTTCCCACGTGACATGATGACGAAGGCCTTTGCTTTTTTTGGGCCCGCTATAAGTATATCTTTGGTGGTTGGTCCAATCTTTGCTGGTTTTCTAATAAACGCCGATATTCTACATACAGGCTGGCGCTCAATCTTCCTAATAAATATCCTTCTTGGCACCTTAGGCTTCATCGTGGCATATCAAGTTCTTCCGAGGAAAAGTAGTGATCGCTCAATGAAGTTAGACGGTATCGCCTCAGGGTTTCTTGCGGGTATGATGTTCTTTTTATTGTATGGATTGATTGATGGTTCAAATAATGGCTGGGGGGTAATCTCTATATTCGCGATTGGAGCAGGTTCATTATTCCTTGGTCTTTTCGGATGGCGACAAATAAAATCTGCCAATCCGCTAATCAAACCTACGTTATTCAAAAACCGAGGATTCACAGCCGGACTTACCCTCGGTCTAGTGTATTTTGCTGTCGTAAATGGACTTGGCTTCATAATTTCGATTTTCCTACAGCTAGGCTTGGGCGCATCTCCCTTTGAAGCATCTCTCGAAATGAGCCCCTTAGCGATTGGGGTAATTATATCGTCAATAATACTGCCCAAGCTTATCAAGAAGATAGGACGAAATGTTATTACTATGGGGCTTCTTGCAACAGCCGCAGGTCTGTTCCTCTTCTACGTTTTAATTAATCAAGCGGTTACGGTTAATCCATGGAGCCTTTTTCCTTCTATTTTTATCATCGGATTTGGTATGGGCTTATGTTTTGGAACATTATTTGATTTTGCCATTGGCGATATTTCCCCAGACGAGGCAGGTAGTGCAAGTGGTTCTTTGAGTGCTATCCAGCAATTATCCGGAAGTGTAGGGATTGCAGTCATATCTTCTGTGTTTTTTCTATCGAATGCAACAGCAGGATTTGTTTATTCAATGCAGTTAAACTTAATCCTAATTATAGCAGCGATTGCAGCATGTTTCGCAATAGTTAGACTTCTCCCCAAAAAAAGAGGCGTAGCGCTACATTAACGAAAAATACTTATTACCAAAAACAACCAAATCAAACATTATACACCGGGATTAAGATGACAACAATCGAGCTCAAATACCCTTACCATTTTTTTCTAAGGAGCACCATTCATAAAATCAAAATGCACATAGATAGCAAACTAGTAAAATATGACATAACTAACCCACAAGCAAGAGTAGTTGGTTTTATTGGTGAAAAAGAAGACGAGGAAATCACTGTTTATCAAAAAGACATCGAAGCATTTATGGAAATTACAGGCGCTTCAGTTTCAAGCTTGCTAAGGGGACTTGAAAAGAAAGGGTTCATTAAGAGAATAAGAAGCGCCTCTGATGATAGGACTAAAGAGTTAACCCTTACCCCAAAAGGCCGAGAGCTTATAGTCACTTTTAATTCGGTTTTTAATGAAACAGAAAATAAGATTGTACAGGGAATGACAAACGACCAAAAGATTATGTTTTTAGAACTTTTAAAACTGGTAGTCAATAACTTTGATGAATAGTCAGACCATTGCACAATATAATAACATATCAAAACTAACTAATGGCACGCGTCTGGGCTGGGCCACCCATTGTTTGCCGGATTCTATGAGTTTGGCGATTCTGTAGCGGTATTTTTGGCCGTCGCTGAGTTGGCTGTAGGTGCGTAAAAAGAGGAAGGCGTCATTTAAGCCGACTTTGCTTAGTAGCTCTAAGCATTGCTCAACTGTAGCACCCAGTACGATATGTAAATCACAAAAATTCAAAAAGTTTTTTATTTGAGTTAGCGGTGAACAAGTTTGGGGCTGAACGGAAAGTGGTATTAAGCAACCTAAGTCCACGGCTTAATAGTATTTTTCCGCCAATTCTTTCGCTTTCTTGTACTCCTCTGTTTCTTCCCCAGCAGTCTGGACTTCCTCGTCATTAGTTTGCTCTTGTTGTTTTTTCTGGGTTTTCGTTTTTTGCTTTTTTGCTTTTTCAATGTAACTCTTTAGGTCATTACTGCGGATTATTTGTTCAGACATAGTTTCAGGGGCTATTGCTAGTGGTAAAACAGCTATGAACAGGAAGAAACTAAAGAAAGAGAAGATTGCAGCAAATGTCACAGTTTCAACGTATGTTGTTAAATGACCCTCTGTCAGTATTCGAATTAGAGATGACAATAGATACGGCATAATTCCGATTGAATACATCTTTGAGCTTTTTTTCCCTTCAGAGATATCGCCCCAAATCGAAAAGAGAAATATTGTTACAAATATACCCCATGTGATACCGTCGATAAATGTATAAATCCAAAAACCGAGTTCTTGTGCAGTAAATGCCAAAATGGCGTAACCTACGCCTAACATGGCAAAGCCCACCACGGCTAAACGTTTTCTTCCTTTTGAGTCTGCAAAAAAACCGAAAATTACAGCGGAAATGCCAGCCAAAACCAACTCGATTTCGCCACCAGTTGATACGAGGGCAGGAAATGCGACGCTATTTATTGGAAAAGATGTGCTATTAATTAATAGAAATATTGTCCATGGTACGAAGTAAAGCAGAAACGTTCTGTTTGACAGCATTTGACGATATGATAAGTCCTTTTTAGGAAGACTTTTAGGGGCATTAAATTCTTCAACTGGTTTTGCGTAACTTAAAGTTAGAAAACCCATTGTTCGCCATAAAGTTAGAACAGTTACCACTGTTAATAGCTCAGCATTTCCTAAAAAAGACAGCAAAAACACGCTTAGACCTATTAGGAGAAATATTACTCCTCCAAACTTCCCACGATTATTTGCAGGAGTTGTCAATGCGAAATAACCGAAGCACGCTGGGATTCCAAAGCCAAAGTTTGCAGCAACGATTACTGAGAAAAACATAAGCCCCCAATATGATGATGCCCCAGCAAGCACAGATATAGATAAGAAAATCCCAATCAGCATCCACAAGCGCAAAAAGACGAAAGTATTTTTTGCTTTACGAGCTATGTACTCGCCTACTAATATGGCCGAAAACAAAACTACGAAATGAACAATCATTATTTGCATGAATTGGGCTTGGGGTATTGATTGGGTCTGCGCGAATGAATCAGAGGCAAATGATCTGATATAATTGAATGCATATGTATACCAGACAAATGAGTTAACGATGAGAACTACGTTTGTGGCTACAACTCTTTTCTTATTGTTGAGCAACTGCGTTATTGCTTGAGTATGCATCCTCTGTCAAAATAGGCAGATGTTGCCGCTTACTTAAGTATCTTGATTATTGGGAATGTTGATTGAGCATAAACTTTTTAAGCGCTAACACGCCATTACCTGTTGTACATAACTACTGTTGTACATGTAAACATATAAAGAGGAGTATGGATGAAGGCACAAAAAATCATACGAGGAATTGGCTGGTAAATTCGTCAACTTTGCAGGTGAGGCTTCTGAATATTGATAGTAAGTTTCGGAGGTCTTTTTCTGCATTATTTTCTATTGAATTATGCAATTGTTTAAAAGTTTTATCAACATGTTTTATTTGTTCGTCTTTGAGGGTCTTCACTTCGTTTGAAGACATAACAAGTTGAATTATTCTTTCATAGTCGGGTCTGTTGACCTGATATTCCTTGATCGAGGGCAGAATTTTATCCTTTATTTCATTATTCTGCAGGACACATAGGATTGGTAATGGCAAGCATTCCTTGCTAAGCCTGTTATTGAATTTTTCATAGTCAAACATGTCCAGAAATTCATCCAAAATAGTCCCGATGATTCCATAGTTCCTTCCATATAGCCCAAGCACCTCAACGATTTCATTAGTACCACCACCCAATATTGCGCCGACCCTACAATGTATTTCCGGAACTGCTGCTCTTAACCTCACTACTTCCAAGTAATCTTTCGGCAAAATGTCAAATCTTCTATGCATCAATGCTTCTCGGGCAGCTGATTTGCTGATTTCAGCAAGCGACCCAAACGTCAACTGCACTATCTTTTCCCTTTGCTCAAAAGGAAGCCCTTCGCATTCCCTGTATAGCGTGAAAGCTCCTTGAACAAGCAGAATGTCCCCTGCTAATATCGAAATCTCTCTACCGAATTTTCCATATACAGTTTTCCTATTGTACTTAATCTCAGACTGATCAATAATGTCATCGTGCACATTAGCTGCTTCAACAAAGAGCGTTAAAGCTGCGCCAACCCCAATAGGCTTCTGTGTACCCCTGCCTGCTACCTCATATGCCAAGTTGACAAGCGCAGGAAAAACGGGCGCCACTTTGCTAAGAAATCTAGTGTGGTACTTAGCGGCAGTTGAAGCTTTTCCAGCATCATAATCAGCGTCAAGTACTTCCGCCATCGCCTTCTCCATTATAACTCGGCCGTTTCTCTCAACAATTTCCGAAAAGACCTCGAATTCTCGATTATGTGACATAGGGCTATTATTTAGAGTCCGGTTGTATTTCTTTTTTCGCATCCAAATGGCTGGACGATAGCCGATTAAACATCTGCAGAGCTAAGCAAAACTCTTAATAATCCAAGCCTTAATCAGTGGGATTCATGAGCCAAACCAAGCAACTTGAACAGAAATGGCAGCAGCGATGGGAAGCCGCCCGACTCTTCGAAGCCGACCCCGACCCCAAACGCGAGAAAAATTTGGTCACTTTCCCATTCCCATACATGAACGGCCCCCTACACGTCGGACACACCTTCACTGCCAGCCGCGTCGATGCCTACGCTCGCTTCAAACGTATGCAGGGTTACAATGTGCTTTGGCCTTGGAGTTGGCACTGGACTGGGCAACCCTTGCTTGGCGCATCCCAACGTGTCGCACGAGGCGATGAGGCATACATCAAAGTTCTCCGTGAAGTTGACGGCGTCCCAGAGTCTGAACTCAAAAAGTTTGTTGACCCCTTCTACATGGCTCAATACTACACTAACGAGGGCCGCTCCGCGGTTAAGAGCGTGGGTTTCTCGGTTGATTGGCGACGGGAATTCACCACGGTGATGCCGACTTTCCAGAAGTTTGTGGAGTGGCAGTACAAGAACCTTAAAGAAAAAGGCTACGTAACCCGCGGCACGCACCCGGTGGTGTGGTGCCCCAAAGACCAATCCCCAACCGGCGACCATGACCGCCAAGTCGGCGAAGGCGTCACCCCCGAAGAGTACACCCTAATCAAGTACACGCTGGATGAGAAGACTTTCTTGCCTGCGGCGACTTTCCGCCCCGAAACCATCTACGGCATAACCAACCTGTGGATTAACCCAGACGCCACCTACGTAGAAGCAGACGTTAACGGCGAGTCCTGGATAATCAGCCAAGAAGCAGCAGATAAACTCAAAGAACAAGAACGCAAAATCGAGGTAAAACGCAGCTTCAAAGGAGCAGAACTCATCGGCAAAACCTTCACCAACCCCGTCACAAAACTTATCTTCCCAATCTTGCCCGGCTGGTTTGTCGACCCCCAAACCGCCACCGGCGTAGTCTACAGCGTCCCCGCCCACGCACCCTACGATTACTTGGCGTTGCGTGACTTGCAGCAGAAACCCGAGGTGCTAAAGCAGTTCGGCGTTGACCCTGAGGTGGTTAAGTCGATTAAGCCTGTTTCAATCATCATGGTCGAGGGTTTTGGCGATTACCCTGCGGTTGAAATCGTCGAAAAAATGGGCATAAAAGACCAAAACGACCCCAAAGCCGACGAAGCCACCAAAGAACTCTACAAAAAAGAGTTCCACAGTGG